>JAZFQY010000162.1:0-7286 GCA_036445355.1 Alphaproteobacteria bacterium | reverse complement strand
AGCTCTACCTGGTGGACAGCGGCGGCCAGTATCTGGACGGCACCACCGACGTGACGCGCACCGTCGCCATCGGCACCCCAGGCGCCGAGGCGCGCGACCGCTTTACCCGCGTGCTCAAGGGCCACATCGCCATGGCCATGGCGCGCTTCCCCGAGGGCACCACCGGCGCTCAGCTCGACAGCTTCGCGCGCCAGTATCTGTGGCAGGCGGGGCTCGACTTCGACCACGGCACCGGCCACGGCGTCGGCAGCTACCTGGGCGTCCATGAGGGACCGCAGCGCATTTCCAAGGCCGGCGGGGCCGTGGCGCTGAAGCCGGGCATGATCGTCTCCAACGAGCCCGGCTACTACAAGGAGGGCGCCTACGGCATCCGCATCGAGAACCTGGTGACCGTGGTGCAGGCGCCGCCGCCGCCGGGGGCGGAGAAGCCGCTTCTGGGCTTCGAGACCCTGACCCTGGCGCCCATCGATCTGGCCCTGGTCGAGCCCACCCTCATGACCGCCGCCGAGATCGCCTGGCTCGACGCCTACCACGCGCGGGTGCAGGCCGAGATCGGGCCCCTGGTCGACGCCGGGACGAGCGCCTGGCTCACCCAGGCGACCCGGCCGCTCGAGGAATAGCGCGCCTGATTATGTAAGTTGACTCTTACGTAAGAGTTCTCTTACAATAATCCCATGGACGCGCAGCTGCGGGCACTGGCCGATGCCACCCGCCGGCGGATCCTGAACCTGATCTGGGACGGGGAACGCACGGCGAGCGACATCGCCTCTTACTTCGCGATCACCCGGCCGGCGGTCTCCCAGCATCTGAAGGTGCTCTTGGAGGCCGGCCTGGTGCGCCTCAGGGCGGCGGGCACGCGACGCTACTACCGCGCCGATCGCCGGGCCTTGGCCGCGCTGCGTGGGATCATGGAAGCGTTTTGGGACGACCGTCTGGCGCGCCTCAAGGCGGCCGCCGAGGCGGCGGAGAAAAGGAGGAAGGACATGGCACCGAATTTGTCAGTGGACACCGACAACCCGGCGACGCAGCGCATCGTCGCCATCCAGGATCGGATCAAGGAATTGGAACAGGAGATCGTCGGCCTGCGCGCCGAAGCGCCGAAGGAAGTGGTGGAGGACTACGAGCTCACCGACTGGCAGGGCGGCAAGGTGCGCCTCTCCAGCCTGTTCGGCGACAAGGACGATTTGGTGCTCGTCCACAACATGGGCAAGTCCTGCCCCTACTGCACCATGTGGGCGGACGGCTACAACGGCGTCTTCACCTATGTGAACAAGCGCGCCGCATTCGTCGTCGCCAGCCCCGACGACGTCGGGACCCAAAAGCGCCACGCCGGCAACCGCGGCTGGAAATTTCCCATGGTCTCGAGCCAGGGCACGGCCCTGTTCAAGGACATGGGCTTCGAGGGCGAAAAGGGCGACCCGTATCCCGGTGTCTCCAGCTTCCACAAGACCGGCGACGGGCGCATCGAGCGCTATGCCCGCGCCTCCTTCGGCCCCGGCGACAAGTTCTGCAGCGTTTTCAGCTTCTATGATTTGCTGCCGGAAGAAAAAAAGGCCGGCTGATGTCGATCGCAAACAGGGAGGATGAGGATATGGCAGATGGCGAAGCCGGCGTGATTAGGCGCGAACTGTTCATCGAGGCGTCGCCGGAGACGGTGTTCCAGTTCTTCACCCAAGCGGACAAGATGGCGCGCTGGATGGGCGTCAGCCACAAGCTCGACCCGCGGCCGGGCGGGGTGTACGAGGTCGATGTCGACGGCGCCAACGTCGCCATGGGCGAGTTCAAGGAGGTGGTGGCCAATTCGCGCATCGTCTTTAGCTGGGGCTGGAAAGGCGACGGCAACCCGGTG
The DNA here is from genome assembly GCA_036445355.1 of Alphaproteobacteria bacterium. Classification (GTDB taxonomy): domain Bacteria; phylum Pseudomonadota; class Alphaproteobacteria; order UBA6615; family UBA6615; genus JAZFQY01. Next base: position 5,437 of record JAZFQY010000162.1, on the reverse strand, counting down.
CCGCCGGGCAGCTCCGAGGTGACGGTGGAGTTGGCGCCCAAGGACGGCGGTACGGCACTCACCATCACCCATAGCGGCCTGCCGGAACTCATGGTGCCGCCGCACACCGAGGGTTGGGAGCATTACTGCGCCAGGCTGGTGCTAGCGGCCGCCGGCGGCGACCCGGGCCCCGACCCGAAGGTGAAGAAGGCGGCGTGAGAGCGAGGCGGTCCTCGTGGTCGGAGAGGCTCGCTCGCGCCCGCTCCTCACCATGAGGACCATTCGCATCGCCCTAAATCGGTGCCTCATCCTGAGGTGCGAGCGTGAGGAAGCGTCTCGAAGGAGAGGCGACGCGCCGTCGAATCGAGCCAATGTCCACGGTGCAGAACGCAGACAAGTCGACTGGGTGGTTTGTGTGGTTCAGCTCGGCAGGCCGGCCTTCGCCAGGGCCTCGCTTTGGTGCTCGCGGTCGTTCTCGTGCTTGTAATGCAGCGTTGTCATATAATCCTGTATGGAAAAATCGGGCACTCGCTTCAGCACCTCCTGCGCGTTGGCCTTTGCTGCCGCGTCTTCTCCAAGTTGCGCGTGAGCGGCCGCCAGAAATGCATGGTGCGTGTGATCCGGTGACGTCACGCGCTTGAAGGCCTCGATCGCCTCCCCGTAGCGACGGGCCACGAAATAAGCTCGGCCCAGGTGACTCCAGAAGCGTTGCGGGTGGTAGGGGTTGAGGCGCATCGCCTTCCTGATCCACTCGATGCCTTCGTCGGGCTGCCCGAGCCAGGTCAGGATCTCCCCCTGCTGCACCACGATCAGGTCGTCATTGGGGTTGAGATTGAGCGCCCGTTCCTGGTGATAGGTCGCCTTGTCGTGGTCTTTGTGCATCAACGTCACGGCGGCGAAGATGCGATGAACGTCGCTGTCGTTGTCATCCAGAGCGAGCGCCGTTTCCAATTCGGCGACGATCTGCTGTTCCGTCGCGTCCATGTCCTCACACCAGCCATAAATCCACGCCTGACCCAGGATACAGGCCCGCCAGGCGTGGGCATGGGCGTAGTCCGGATCGAGTTCGATGGCGCGCTCCACCATGCGCAACGCCTCGATGTTGTCATTCTGGTTCGATCGGTGGTGGAGGATTTTGCCGGCCAGGACACATTCATATGCCGCCATGTTGTCGGTGGTCGTTCGCTTGGCGCGGTCGCGCGTGGCAGCCTCGACGCGGCCCGGCAAGGTGGCGACGATCGTCGCGGTCACCTCGTCTTGGATCGCGAAAATGTCCTCCAGATCGCGGTCGTAGCGTTCGGCCCACACATGCCGGTCGGTAGCGGCATCGATCAGCTGCACATTGACGCGGACGCGATTACCGGACTTACGCACGCTGCCCTCGACGACGTACTGGACGCCGAGATCCTTGGCGACTTCCTGAGCCTTGATCGCCTTGCCCTTGTAAACGAAGGCGGAGTTTCGCGATATGACGAACAGCTCCCGGAACCGGGATAGCTCAGTGAGGATGTCCTCGGTCAAGCCGTCGGCGAAAAATTCCTGCTCGGGATCACCGCTCATGTTTGCGAAGGGAAGCACGGCAATCGACGGCTTGCTGGCATTGGCCCCCGCCGTCGCGGTGTCGTTCTTGCGCTTGGGCGCGGCCGCGCGCTCTTGGTCGAACACGACACGCAAGACACGGATCGGGCGAGCGATATTCTTGACGCTCCGTTCACCGAGGTCCTCGAACTCGACGTCAAGCCTGTCTCCGACTTGATCGTAGACCGAGCGGGCGACGCAAATGCCGCCTGCCTCGGACAGGACCTGGAGGCGCGCGGCGACGTTCACGCCGTCGCCAAAGATGTCGCCGTCCTCGACGATGATGTCGCCGATGTTGATGCCGATGCGGAAGTCGATGCGCTGGTCCGCCGGCAGGTCGGAATTGCGCCGCGCCATGCGGCGCTGGATCTCCACGGCGCACCGGACCGCGTCGACGACGCTGGCGAACTCGACCAGCAACCCGTCACCGGTGGTCTTGATGATGCGGCCGCTGTTCCTGGCGATGGTGGGGTCGATGAGCTCGGCGCGGTGGGCCTTGAGGCGCGCCAGAGTTCCGGACTCGTCGGCCTCCATGAGCCGCGAGTACCCGACCATGTCGGCATCGAGGATCGCCACTAGCCTGCGCTTCTCTCCCCGTGGTTCCACGGGCTGTCCCTCCCGATGGAACGGCTGCCGAATCGAGTCTATCCCAGTTCGATCCGTCGAACAAATTTGCGCCACCTATCCGTGATCGTAGGCTTTAGCCGATCCCGTCCGTGCCGGCGCCGCAGACGAGGGCGACTGTGGTCTCATGCGGCTGCGGCCGGTGGCGGCCGGTCATCAGCGCCGCCACCGCCGCCGCGCCCGACAACTCCGCCGCCACCCCGAGCTCGAACCACAGCCAACGCGCCGCCTGGCGCATCTCCTCGTCGGAGACCAACACGATGCGGTCCACATGCTCGCCGATGAGTTGCAGGTTGATGGCCATGGAGCGGCGCGGCGCCAGGGTGCCGGCTGCGGTCTCTATACGCTCCAGGGTGACTAGGCGCTCCGCCTTCAGGCTCTCGAACAGGGTCGGCGCACCCGTGGGCTCGACGCCCACCACCTTCAGGCCCGGGCGCAGGGCCTTGGCCGCCGCGGCGATGCCGGAGACGAGCCCGCCGCCGCCGATGGCGACGACGAGTGTGTCCACCTCCGGCGCGTCGGCCAGGACCTCCAGCGCCACCGTGCCCTGGCCCGCGATCACCGCCGGGTCGGCGAAGGGATGGACATAGACCAGGCCCTGCTCCTCGGCCGCATCGTGGGCGGCCTCGTTGGCCTCGTCCCACACGGCGCCGTGGACGACCACCCGCGCGCCCCAGGCCGCGATCTTGTCGCGCTTCGCATCGGGCGTCGATTGCGGAACGTAGATGGTGGCGGGCGCGCCGAATTTGTATGCGACATAGGCGACGGCGAGGCCGTGATTGCCGCCCGAGCCGGTGCACACGCCGCGGGTGACGGCGGCGGGGTCGGCGAGCGCCAGCTTGTTCGAGGCCCCGCGCGGCTTGAACGAGCCCGTCACCTGCAGACATTCGAGCTTGAGCTTGAGCGCCGCGTCGGCGGCAAAGGGCGGGGTCTTGACCGGTCCCACATCGATCAGGGGCGTGCGGCGCACGAAACCGCCGATGCGCCCGGCCGCCGCCTCGATGTCGCCCAGGGTGACGAGGTCGCTCACCCGCCGTCGATCATGGCCAGCCACGCCTCCTCGTCCATCACCTCGACACCCAACTCCTGCGCCTTCTTCAGTTTCGATCCCGCGCCGGGCCCGGCGACGACGATGTCGGTCTTGGCCGAGACCGAGCCCGCCACCTTGGCGCCCAGCGCCTCGGCGCGCGCCTTGGCCTCGCTTCGCGTCATGCGCTCGAGCGTGCCGGTGAAGACCACGGTCTTGTCCGCCACCGGCGAGGCCGCCTCGGGCGGCACGAAGTCGGCGACGTCGAGTTCATCTTCGAGCGCATCGAGCACGTCGCGGTTATGGTCCTCGGCAATGAACGCGATCATGTCGGCGGCGACCGAGGGGCCGATGCCGTCTATGGCGACCAGCTCGCGGTAGGCGTCGCTGTCCGGGTCCTGCGCTGCGTCCATGGCCCGGCGCCAGTAGGCCAGGGTGCCATAGATCCGGGCCAGCAGGCGCGCCGTCGCCTGCCCCACTTGGCGGATGCCGAGGGCGTAGATGAAACGCTCGAGGGCGATGCGGCGCCGCTCCTCGATGGCGGCCACGAGCTTGGCGACCGACTGGGCGCCCCAGCCGTCGCGCGCCTCGATCTCCGATGCCTTGTCCCGCAAGCGGAAGATATCGGCCGGGCTGCGGATCAGCCCGTCGGCCCGGAACGCCGCCACGTGCTTGCCGCCCAGCCCCTCGATGTCGAAGGCGTCGCGGGAGACGAAGTGTTTCAGCCGCTCCACCGCCTGCGCCGGGCAGACGAGGCCGCCGACGCAGCGGCGCACCGCCTCGCCCTCCTCGCGCACCGCGTCCGAGCCGCACACCGGGCACGTGGTGGGAAACTTGAAGCGCCGGGCACCCTTGCGCCGCTTGGACTGATCCACTTCCACCACCTGGGGGATGACGTCGCCGGCGCGCTGGATGACCACCGTGTCGCCCTTGCGGATGTCCTTGCGCGCGATCTCGTCCTCGTTGTGCAGGGTTGCGCGGCTGACCACGACGCCGCCCACCGTCACCGGCGCCAAGTTGGCCACCGGCGTCAGCGAGCCGGTGCGCCCGACCTGGATGGTGATGTCCTCGAGCAGTGTCGTCGCCCGCTCGGCGGGAAACTTGTGCGCCACCGCCCAGCGCGGCGCGCGGCTGACGAAGCCGAGCCGCGCCTGCCAGTCCAGGCGGTCGATCTTGTAGACGACACCGTCGATGTCGTAGTCGAGCCGCGCGCGCCGGTCGGCGACCCCGGTATAGGCGGCGAGCGCGCCCTCGGCGTCGGTGCAGCGTTGCGCCAGCGGGTTCGAGCTGAAACCCCAGCCTCGCAGCCTCTGCATCGCCGCCCAGTGGGTGTCGGCCAGGGGCGCGCTCACCTCGCCCCAGCCATAGGCGAAGAAGCGCAGCGGCCGCCCGGCGGTGATCGAGACATCGAGCTGGCGCACGCTGCCGGCGGCGGCATTGCGCGGATTGGCGAAGACTTTCTGGCCGGCGGCTTCCTGGCGCTGGTTGAGTGACTGGAAGTCGCCCTTGGTCATGTAGACCTCGCCGCGCACCTCCAGCACCTCGGGCGCGTCCTTGGCCAACGTTTTGGGCAGGTCGGCGACGGTGCGGAGGTTGGCGGTCACGTCCTCGCCGACGCTGCCGTCGCCGCGCGTCGCACCCTGGGTGAGACGCCCGCGCTCATAGACCAGGGACGCCGACAGGCCGTCGATCTTCGGCTCCGCCACCAGCGCCACCGGCACGTTCTCCTCCAGGCCGAGGAACCGGCGCACCCGCGACACGAAGTCGCGCACGTCCGCCTCGTCGAAGGCGTTGCCGAGCGAGAGCATGGGCGCGCGGTGACGCACCTTGGCGAAGCCGGCGGCGGGCGCGGCGCCGACGCGCTGGGTCGGACTGTCCGGGGTGACGAGATCCGGAAAGCGCGCCTCGATCGCGGCCAGGCGCTGGAACAGGGCGTCGTACTCGGCGTCGGAGATGATCGGCGCGTCTTCGACGTAGTAGGCGCGGTTGTGGCGCTCGATCTCCGCAGCCAGCCTTATAAGCTCCTTGGCGGCCGTCTTCTTGTCGAGGTCTTCGCCGCCGGCCTTGCTCACGCTGCCGCGCCTTCGAGCAGGCGGTCGGCGGCGGCGCGCGCCTCTTCCGTGATCCTGGCTCCGGAGAGCATGCGCGCGATCTCCTCGCGCCGCTGGGCGGCGGCGAGGGGAGCGTCGGCGGCGCGGGCGCCGGCGGCCCCGTCCTCCTTGATGACGC
>JAZFQY010000161.1:0-11301 GCA_036445355.1 Alphaproteobacteria bacterium | reverse complement strand
CGGCGCCGGTACCATGACCGACCTCACGTTCGACCAGAACGGCACCCTCTACGGCTGGAGCGACCGGGGGAGGAGGGGTGTTGGTGGCCGACGATGCCGGCGGCAGGGTCTGGCGGATCAGTTACAGTCCCTGATTCGGCCCTGATCCGGCCCTGATCCGGCCCTGATCCGGCCCTGATCCGGCCCTGATCCGGCTCATTCACAATTTATTAAAATTTTCGCGATTACCGTCGTCGTCGATCAGGACGTAGCCAGGTAGACGAGGCAAGCGCCCGACATCATGCAGATCCCCTCCGGTCCTCACCCCGGCCTGTTCCAGGCCTTGAGCGCTGTCTTTCAGCCGCCGCCCGAGCCGGCCCGGAAGCCCGCCGCGGCCGACGCGCCGGCGCAGGCGCTGCCCCAAGAGGAGCAGACCCCCGACCGAAACGCCCGCCGCGGCACGTATCTCGACATCACCGTGTAGGCGGTGCGCCGGTCAGTCGCCGGCGGCGTGCTCGTCGCGCGCAGGCTCGCCGCTCGCGACCTGAGGCAGCTGGTGGCGCAGGATCAGGCGCATCTGCGCCAGGGCGAAGGCGAAGGTCAGCGGCATGATGCCGAACAGCTTGAAGCTAACCCAGAAATCGGTTGAGAAGTTGCGCCAGACGATCTCGTTCAGGCTCGCCAGGACGACGAAGAATCCGGCCCAGCGCCACGTCAGCACGCGCCAGCCTTCGTCGGTCAGCTTGATTGCGGCGCCGAGCAGTAGCTTGATCAGCGAGCGCCCGGTCGCCAGGCCTCCGAACAGGATCAGGGCGAACAGGCTGTTGACGATGGTCGGCTTCAGCTTGATGAACAGCTCGTCGGCGAGTGCCAGCGTCAGCCCGCCGAAGACGAGGATGAAGCCGCCGCTGACGAGGGGAATGGTGGGCAGTCGTCGCTCGAGCGCGTAGTTGACGGCGAGGGCAACCATGGTCGCCGCCATGAAAGCCCCTGTGGCCCAGAACAGGCCGGCCTGGCTGTTGGCGACGAAGAACACGATCAGCGGTCCGGCCTCGATCGCGAGGCGCAACAGCGGATTCATGGCCGGCAAAGTATGCCTAATGGCGGGCTAATGAAAGTGGGCATCCGCCCGCACCCCGGCGCGGCGCCGGGCGCCGTCGGTGCCCGAAATCCGGGGTACTTCAGGGCCGTATGGGTCGCCCGCGCCGCAATGCCAGGGGCGGTATTAAGTGTTTGCAAAGCACTCAAAGGCAATCATTCCGGTTCAATGCGGCGGCGTGTCCACCAACGCGCCAAGCGTGGAGAATGTATGTCCGGGTCGATCCCCACGAAACTCCTTTTGGCGATCTCGGCCTATGTGTCGACGGCGGCGATCTGGGCCGCCGTGGCCGCGGCACTGCCGTTTCGATTGCAGCTCAGTCCCGCCGATACGGCTTGGCTGCTTTCGGGCGCGTGGGCGGTCTGGCTTGCCGTCAGTGCCGGCCTGGCCTTCTTGGGCGCGCACCGATGGTCGGGCCTGCAGGAGGCGGTCACCTGGGCGGCGGGCGAGAAGAATGCCGGCGCCGCCCTCGTTCCCGCCCATCGCGACAGCCTCACGGATCTGCCCAATCGCGACTTGTTGCGCGATCGGTTGGACAAGGCGATCGCCCATGCCGGGCGCAGCGGCAACCCGTCGGCGCTCCTGTTTCTCGATCTCGACCGCTTCAAGAGCGTCAACGATACGCTCGGCCACTCGGTCGGCGATACACTGTTGAAGCTCGTGGCGCGGCGCATTGCCTCGTGCGTGCGCGAAAGCGATACCGTAGCGCGGCTCGGCGGCGACGAGTTCGCCATCGTCGCACCGAACGTGGAAAGTATCGAGGCCATCGAGGCACTCGCGCAGCGCCTTTTGGAGCGGATCGGGCGCCCGTTCGGCATTAAGGGCAACGAGGTTCGCACCACCGTCAGCATCGGCATCTGCGTGTTCTCGGACACAGGCGTCGACGTCGACCGCATGCTGCACAGCGCCGAGGAGGCGCTGTACAGGGCCAAGGAGACCGGGCGCAACAATCATCACTTCTTTGCCCTCGACATGGACGCTGACGCCAGCCGACGGGCGAAGGTCGAGATCGAGCTGCGCGCGGCGGTCGATCAAGGCGACCTGACCTTGCACTTCCAGCCCAAGGTCGATCTCCGCAACGGCGCCATCACCGGCATCGAGGCCCTGATGCGCTGGCAGCATCCGCAGGAGGGCTGGATCAGCCCGGTCGAGTTCATCCCCATCGCCGAGGAGTGCGGGCTCATCCTGCCGCTGGGCACCTTCGCGCTGCGCCGGGCCTGCAACCAAGCCAAGGCGTGGCAGGATGCGGGCCTGCCGCCGATCCGGGTCGCCGTCAATCTGTCGGCGACGCAGTTCCAATACCGTGATCTGGCGGCGGAAGTGGCCAATATCCTGAACGAGACCGGGCTCGATGGCCGCTGGCTGGAGGTCGAGCTGACCGAAAGCGTGGTCTTGAAGGACCCGGATCGGGTCATCGAGGCACTGGATCACGTGCGCAAGCTGGGCGTCGCCGTGGCGCTCGACGACTTCGGCACCGGCTATTCGTCACTGAGCTACTTGAAGCGGCTGCCCCTGGACAAGCTCAAGATCGATCGCTCCTTCGTCGGCAGCCTCGACGTGAACAAAAACGACGCCGCCATCGTCACCGCCGTCATCGGCCTCGGCCATACCCTCAATCTGGGTGTCATCGCCGAGGGGGTGGAGAGCGAGCGAATTGAAAAGCTGTTGAAGACCCTGGGCTGCACCGAGGCGCAAGGCTTCTATTACAGCCGCCCGCTGCCGGCGGAGTCGATGGTGCCGCTACTGGCCGCCGGTCACATCCATCCCGCCCAGGCGGTGGAATAATACCATCGGCCGGCGGGCCATGCGCGCCGTCGGCGCTCAGCGAAATGGCGGCTCGTGGAAACTGCGCAATTTGCGTGAGTGCAGCTGATCGACGCCGCCCTCCCTCAGGATGCGCACGGCCTCCAAGCCGATCTTCATGTGCTGCGAGATGCGCTCGCGGTAGAAGGCGTTGGCCATGCCGCGCAGCTTGATCTCGCCGTGCATCGGCTTGTCGGAGACGCAGAGCAATGTGCCGTAGGGCACGCGCAGGCGGAAGCCGTTGGCGGCGATGGTGGCGCTTTCCATGTCGACGGCAATGGCGCGTGACTGGCTAAAGCGCTCGAACAGCTCGCTGAAGCGCAGTTCCCAGTTGCGGTTGTCGGTCGTGGCGACGGTGCCGGTGCGCATGCGCGCCTTGAGATCCGGCCCGCGTAGGCCGGTAATGCGCGCCACCGCCTCCTGCAGCGCCACCTGCACCTCGGCGATCGTCGGCACCGGAATCCACACCGGCAAATCCTGATCGAGCACGTGGTCTTCGCGGATATAGGCGTGGGCGAGCACGTAGTCGCCGAGCATCTGGCTGCGCCGAAGGCCGCCGCAATGGCCGATCATCAGCCAGCAATGGGGGCGGATGACGGCCAGGTGGTCGGTGATGGTCTTCGCGTTCGAGGCGCCGATGCCGATATTGATGAGCGTGATGCCGTCCCGATCGGCGCGTGTCAGGTGGTAGGCGGGCATTTGCGGCAGGTGCATGGGTGGTTCGCCGGAATCGCGGGCGCGGCCACCTTTGGGCGTGATCACGTCGCCCGGTTCCACCAGGGCGTCGTAGGTCTCGCCGCGCGCGACCTCGGCGTGCGCGTGGTCGAGAAATTCCTCGACGTAGCGCTGATAGTTCGTGAACAGCACGAAGCGCTGAAAGTGCTCGGCCGAGGTCGCGGTGTAATGCTGCAGACGATTGATGGCCAGATCGACGCGCTCGGCGGTGAACAAGGCCAGCGGCCGCGGTTCGCCGGGCCCAGGGGTGTGGGTGCCGTTGGCGATGGTGTCGTCGATGTTGGCCAGGTCCGGCAGCCTGAACAGGGCCTCCATGTCGCGCACGTCGTCGACCGAAATGTCTGCCGTCGCTTCCTCGACGACGAAGGACAGGGGCAACTGCCGGTCGCTGACGCCGACCACCACTGGCACGCCGTGATTGCCGAGGAGATGTGAGATCTGGGTATGGTAGTAGCCGGCCAGCAGGTCCGGCCGCGTCAAGGTCGTGCCGTAGCTGCCGGCGTCGGAAACGGTGCCGTAGGACGGCCGGGCGTCGCGCACCAGCTCCGCCTGGCCGACGGTGAGGCCGAGATACGGGTAATAGGCCTCCAGGGGCTCGGGGTCGGGGCCACGCTCACCCTTGACGAACCTCTCGAAGCGCTCGCGCACGATGCGGGCGCCGGTGTCGTAGATATGGGAGATGCGGGCCACCGCCGCGCCGGCGTCTGTGAAGCTCCTCAGGTTGCGCGCCGGCCACTGGCAGTTCGCCGTCATCGTCCACTCCTCTTCAGGCTGCAAGGCCCATGAGGCTGTTGGCGAAGGCCTCGGCGCCGAACGGCCGCAGGTCGTCCGCCCCCTCGCCCACGCCGACGGCAAAGATCGGCAGCCCGAACCGCTCGGCCAGCGCTACCACGACGCCGCCGCGGGCCGAGCCGTCGAGCTTGGTCACTACCAGGCCGCTGACCTCGGTCATGGCCTTGAATGTCTCCACCTGGGCGTGGGCATTCTGGCCGGTGGTGGCGTCGAGCACCAGCAGGCAGTCGTGCGGCGCCTCAGGATCGAGCTTGCGCAGCACGCGAATCACCTTTTGCAGCTCGGCCATCAAGTCGGCCTTGCTGTGCTGGCGGCCGGCGGTGTCGATCAGTAACAGCTCGGCGCCCATCCGTCGCGCCGCCGCTAGCGCGTCATAGGCGACGGCGGCCGGGTCGGCGCCGGTTGCGCCGGCCAGCACCGGCGCGCCGACCCGCTCGCCCCAGAGCCTGAGCTGGTCGATGGCGGCGGCGCGGAACGTGTCGGCGGCGGCCAGCGCGACGTCGCATCCCTGCTTGCGGAAATGCCGGGCCAGCTTGCCGATGGTGGTGGTCTTGCCGGTGCCGTTGACGCCGACCACCAGCACCACATGCGGCCGGTGCGCGCGATCGAGCCTGAGTGGCCGCGCCACCGGCGCCAGGATCCCGGCGATCGCCTCGGCCAGGGCGCCGCGCAGCTCGGCCTCCGTGATGGCCTTGTCGAACCGGGTGCGCGCCAGCTCGGCGGTCAGCTTGCTTGCCATGCTGACGCCCAGATCGGCGCCAATGAGAACCTCCTCCAGCGCCTCGAGGGCGTCCTCGTCGAGCCGCCGCCGGCTGACGACGGCGCCGATGCCCTGGCTGAGCTTATTGGTCGAATTGCCGAGCCCGGCCTTGAGGCGGTCAAACCAACTCCCCGCCGGGCCGGTCATGCTCCGGGGACGGCGCGCTCAGGCGGCATGCCGGGTTTCGAGCCGGCCTTCGAGCCGGCCCTCGAGCCGGCCCTCGAGGTCGTGCGCCGTGGCGCCCGTGATGCGGGCGGCGACCAGCGAGCCGGGCTTCGCCGGCGCGGACAGGCGCACCGGCGCGAAATGCTCGCTGTGGCCGCGATTGTCCCGCTCGACCAGGACTCGGGCCCGATTGCCGACCTGCCCGGCCAGATAGCCGGCGAGGGCGCGTGCGCCGGCGGCGCGCAGCCGTGCCGCGCGCTGCTTGCAGACCGCCGGCGCCAGCTGGGGCATGCGCGCTGCCGGCGTGCCCGGCCGGGCGCTGAAGGGGAAGACGTGCAGATAGGTGAGGCCGCATTCCTCCACCAGGCGAAGGGAGTTGGCGAAGTTGGCCTCGCTCTCGGTCGGGAAGCCGGCGATCAGGTCGGCGCCGAAGACGACGTCGGACCTGAGCCGGCGGACGCGAGCGGTGAAGGCCAGGGCGTCGGCGCGGCTATGCCGGCGCTTCATGCGCTTCAGTATCAAGTCGTCGCCTGCTTGCAGGCTCAGATGCAGGTGCGGCATGAGCCGCGGCTCCTCCGCGATCAGGCGCAGGAGATCGCCGTCGACCTCCGCCGGGTCGAGCGAGCTGAGCCTGAGACGCGGCAGCTCCGGCACTGCACGCAGCACTCGGCGCACCATCTGCCCGAGGCTGGGCCGGCCCGGAAGGTCGCTGCCATAGGCGGTGATGTCGACGCCGCTCAGCACGACTTCGACGACGCCGCCCGCGGCGAGGACACGCAATTGGGCGACGATCTCGCCCATGGCGACGCTGCGCGACGGCCCGCGGCCATAGGGGATGACACAGTAGGTGCAGCGATGATCGCAGCCATTCTGCACTTGGACGAAGGCGCGAACGCGGCCGTCGAAGCCCTGGATCAGGTGACCGGCGATGTCCGCCGCGGCCATGATGTCGTTGACGATAATCGATTCGGGCACCCGCGCGGCGAAGTTCTCGGGGCGTAGCTTGTCCGCATTGCCGAGCACGCGGTCGACTTCCGGCATGGCTGCGTAGCGGGCCGGATCGATCTGAGCGGCGCAGCCGGTGACGATGATCTGCGCCCCGGGCCGCCGCAAGCGGGCGCGCCGGATCGCCTGGCGCGCCTTGCGCTCGGCCTCGGCGGTGACGGCACAGGTGTTGACGATGACCGCGTCTTCGAGCCCGGCGGCGCGGGCGAGGCCGCGCATGACCTCGGACTCGTAGGCGTTGAGGCGGCAGCCGAAGGTGACGATCTCGGTGGCCATGCTAGTCGTCCGCCGCCAGCAGGGACGGGTCCAGCCGGCCGCGGAAGCTGACCGCCGTGGGTCCGGTCATGGCCACATGGTTGTCCGCGCGCCACTCGATGTCCAGCGTGCCGCCGTCCAGGGTGACCTCGGCGCGGCGCTCGATGAGGCCGCGGCGGCTCGCCGCCGTGGTGGCGGCGCAGGCGGCGCTGCCGCAGGCGCGGGTGATACCGACACCACGCTCCCACACCCGCAGGCGCAATCCGCCACGGGCGGTCACGCTTGCGATGGCCACATTGACCCGCCGTGGGAACAAGGGGTGGGTCTCGTATCTGCTACCGTAACTGGCGATGTCGGCGGTCTCCGCGTCCTCGACGAAGAAGGTGAGGTGGGGGTTGCCGATATTGCTCGCCACGCCGTCGCCCAAGGCGCTGCTACCGAGGCGCAAGTGCAGGGTGTTGGTCTCTTCGCTCAATGGGATATCGCCCCAGTCCAGCTGCACTGGCCCCATGTCGACGGTGATCAGCCTTCCATCGGCGCTGGCGTCCAGGTGGCCGACGACGGTCTCCAGGGTGACGGCCGCGCGCCCCAGCTCGTCCATCAGCAGGCGCGCCACGCAGCGTGCGCCATTGCCGCAGGCCTCCGCCTCGCCGCCATCGGCGTTGTGGATGCGCATGAAGGCGTCGGCGTCCGCGGCCGGCTCGATGGTGATGAGCTGGTCGCAGCCGACGCCCGTGCGCCGGTCGGCGATGGCGCGGACTTGCGCCGCGGCAAGGGTGAGCGCTTCGCCGCGGGCGTCGATGATGACGAAGTCGTTGCCCAATCCATGCATCTTGACGAATGGCAATGCGTCCATGACCGGCCATATATGGCGCCGCGCCCGGCGCCGTCCACCCGAAAACTATCGCAGAGGAGCGCTGCGGGGAACCGGCGCGCCGGGGGCGACCGCGACCCCCCGGGGCGCATCGGCGAGGACCGCTGCGGGCGCGACCCGGCGGGCGGCCTGCGGGGGCCACGCTACGGACGCAACGTTTAGTGAATGGAGGCTCTTAAGCGTATCGTGATTGATCCAGGCCGTTTTGCGATCCTGATCAATCACGTGAATCCGCTCTATATCAAATAGTTAGAGCAGATTCATCGGGTCGATGGTTCGCCCAAGGCGATTCTCATCGATGCGGATCTGCTCTAGGTGGCGAGGGCCTTAACCAGTTGCACGAGCTGACGGCGTACCTTGGCGTCGCGAATATGCTGAAAATTCTGGTTTAGGTCGAGCACCTGCCGGGCATTCGGCAGCTGTGCGTCGTAGGCGTCCTGGGCCTCCTGCGCCGCCGCGCGGGCGTGCTCCCGGCCGCCGGCATGACGCGACAGGCCCTCGAAGAAGTAGTCGGGCTCCACGTCGAGGATGGTGCAGGTCTCCCACAGCTTGCTTGCACTCACCCGGTTGGCGCCACTTTCGTACTTCTGTACCTGCTGAAAGCTGATGCCGAGACGGCGGGCCAGCTCCTTCTGCGGCATGCCGCGAATTTCACGCCGCTGCCTGAGTTTCTTGCCAACGTAGATATCAACCGGATGCGGCACCGTAGATCCCCTCCACTCATGAACTCCGAGGCCGGTACCTCGCTGCCCGGCAGTCAAACGGACGAACACGCGCGCCTTGACCTACCGGCACACGCCTCGCTGTTCGCCCGTGGAGGAACCGCAAGAAGCGTACCAACAGGCCTCGGCATCCCGTCAACGCAAAACCTGGAACCCTGAGTTCGCCCCGTAGGTCCAGGTCTTGCCGTCTTGGCCGGCCGCCTCAGCCCTGGCAGCTACACCAAAGTTTGCGCACATTATGGGCATCGCCGATATTGATCAACAGGGGTTTTTGTTCAGGCACCGAAAATCCACCGGCTGGCCCCGGGAAGGTCGCGACGGGAGCGCCCGGTCGAAGAGGAGACCAGACCTAGCCCTCGCGAGCCGCAACAGCCTTGACGAGAGCGCGGAATCTCTGGCGCACGCGTCGATTGCGAATGGCCAAGAACGCCTGGGATAAGACGATAGACTCCGTCTCGCCGGCCGCGAACGAATTGTCATTTTGATCATCTGTTCGCGCGAGACCCGCGAACAGATAGCCCACCGGGGTCGTCAGGGCCAGGGCGAGTTGCAGCAGCACGCTGGCCGGGATCGAGGCCTCGCCGGCCTCGAACTGCCGCAGCCATGCGGCCGGCACGTCCGTTTGGCGCGCCAATTCCTCGCGACTGAGGACCAATTCCTCGCGCCGCGCCGCGAGTCGCAGGGCCACATGACGGTCGACCGCATGCGATTCCGCGCGGCTCCGCATGTGCTGCGCCTTGGCCCAAGGGATCGGCGCCGGCTCCAGATCGGTCAAAGGCGTGGCAAGTACTCTGCTTGCGCGGATATTAAACGAGACAACTGCTCGGGATGGTAGGTCGAATGGCGGCGCGGACAAGGGGCAACTTTCGAATGCGTCGCATTCTCAGTTGTAGAGGTCGAGCCAATGCGGCGCCGGCTGGCGCTGCGCCGGGATTGACTCGACTCCCCCCCGTCCCTAGGGTCCCGGCTGCCTAAGGATTTGGACCGTCAGATTGGCCCCGAGGGGTATCGCCAGTCCGCGAGTTTCGCGCACTGGCGCGATGGTGTCGGGCCTGCCGCCGCCGATCAACGCGAGTTGCAATTTGCCATGCGTATTGCAATGCCCAATTGCAAAATGCCCAATCGCGGAACGACGGAGCAAGATTCGTGTTCGATGCGCTGACGGCTAGGTTCGGCGACATATTCGCTCGGCTGGGCCGCCGCGGCGTGCTCTCCGAGGCGGAGATCTCGAGCGCCCTGCGCGAGGTGCGCGTGGCGCTGCTGGAGGCCGACGTCGCCCTGCCGGTGGTCAAGGACTTCATCGACGGCGTCCGGGAACGGGCCCTCGGCAAGGAGGTGCTGCGCAGCGTTGCCCCGGCCCAGATGGTGGTCAAGATCGTCCACGACCGCCTGGTGGAGGCCCTTGGCGCCGCCGACGACGGCCTCGAGCTCAACGCCCCGCCGCCGGTGCCGGTGCTGCTTGTCGGGCTCCAGGGCTCGGGCAAGACCACCACCGCCGCCAAGATCGGCAAGTTCCTGGCCGAGAGGCGCAAGCGCAAGGTGCTCATGGCCTCCCTCGACGTGCGCCGACCGGCCGCCCAGGAGCAGCTCCGGGTGCTCGGCGACCAGATCCTGGTGCCGACCCTCGAGGTTGTCGCCGGCGAGGCGCCGGTCGCGATCGCCCGGCGTGCCCTGGGCAAGGCGCGGCGCGAAGGCTATGACGTGGTTCTGCTCGACACCGCCGGCCGCCTCACCATCGACGAGGAGATGATGGCGGAGGCGGCCGCCCTCGCGGCCGCGGTCGAGCCGGCCGAGACCCTGCTCGTCGCCGACGCCTTGACCGGCCAGGACGCGGTCAATCTGGCGCACGCGTTTCATGACCGCGTCGGGCTCACCGGCATCGTCCTCACCCGCGTCGACGGCGACGCCCGCGGCGGCGCCGCCTTGTCGATGCGGGCGGTCACCGGCTGCCCGATCAAGCTCCTCGGCGTCGGCGAGAAGCTGGACGCGCTGGAGCCCTTCGACGCCGAGCGCATCGCCGGCCGCATCCTCGGCATGGGCGACATCGTCGGCCTTGTGGAACGGGCCGCCGAGACCATCGACCGCGAGGATACGGAGAAGCTCGCGGCCAAGGTGGCGAAGGGCGACTTCGACCTCGATGACCTAGCGCAGCAGCTGCGCCAGCTCACCAAGATGGGCGGCCTCGGGGGCGTAATGGCGATGCTGCCCGGCGTCGCCAAGGTCAAGAAACAGCTCGACGCCGCCCGCATGGACGAGAAATTGCTGGTGCGCCAGGAGGCGATCATCCTGTCGATGACGCCCGAGGAACGGCGCCGCCCCGAGATCGTCAAGGCCTCGCGCAAGCGGCGCATCGCCGCCGGCTCCGGCGCCACGGTGCAGGAGGTCAACCGGCTCCTGAAGCAGCACCAGCAGATGCGGACGATGATGAAGCGCATGGGAAGACTCGGCCGCAAGGGCCGCGCCGGTATGGCCGGACTGCCGGGAGCCATGCCGCCCATGCTGCCGGGAGGTCCGCGATGAGACGCCTGCCGCTGGCGCGGCGCCGGCACCCCTGCAACCCGACCACGACAGAAGGATACGACTGACCATGTCCCTGCGCATCCGGCTCGCCCGCGGCGGCGCCAAGAAGCGGCCGTACTACCGTATCGTCGTTGCCGACGCGCGCGCGCCGCGCGACGGCCGCTTCATCGAGAAGATCGGCTCCTATAACCCGATGCTGGCCAAGGACGATGCGAAGCGCATCGTGCTCGACGCCGAGCGCGCCAAGCATTGGCTCACGGCCGGCGCCCGCCCGTCGGACCGGGTGGCGCGTTTCCTGGCCGGCGCCGATCTGATGGCGCCGCGGCCGATCCCGCAACAGACCAAGAAATCGCAGCCGAAGAAGAAGGCGCAGGAGCGCATGAAGGCGGAAGCCGAAGCGAAGGTCGCCGAAACGCCTCCCGCGGCGGACTCGCCCAGCGAGCCGGCGCCGGCGGAGGAAGCTGTGGCCGCCGCGCAGGAGACCGCGCCCGACGAACCCCCGGCGGAGGAAGCCCCAGTGGACGAAGCCCCCGTGGACGAAGCCCCGGTGGACGAAGCCCCGGTGGACGAAGCCCCGGTGGACGAAGCCCCG
>JAZFQY010000160.1:0-3725 GCA_036445355.1 Alphaproteobacteria bacterium | reverse complement strand
GGGCACGCAATCCCCGGAGGATCGCCCTCATCCTCTTCACATTGACGCTGGTGCTGGCGGTCATGGACCGTCCGCTTGCCTTCGACGCCTCGGCCACGAACCTGAAGCGGGTCGAGGAGCTGAAGCTCCCCAAGAAAGAGGGCGCCCTAAGGCTGTACTATTCGCCCGCCGCCGAGGACGCGGCGGCGGCCTATGCGGCGGAGCTTGAGGCAGCCGTCGCCTGGTATCGCGCCCAACTCGGCTGGTCCGGCCCGGTGACCATGGCCGTCCTGGACAAGGCGGACTTTGCCAAGGTCACCCGCATCCCCTATCCCTCACCGCACACGGAGACGCTGACCGGGCTCATCATCATGGCGGACCGCATCGACGAGCATCCCGGGTTCGATCAGTGGGACCTGGAACCGATGGGTCTCAACACGGCCTTCACCTTTCACGAGATTGGCCATGTGATCGCCCGCGACCTCGCCATCTGGAGCCCCAACGCCTGGATTAACGAGCTCGTCGCCAACGTCTTCCTTGCCGCTTACGTGCGGGCCGAGCGGCCGCAATACGGCGGCTTTCAGAGGGGCTTGCCGCCGCGCTTCGATTCGGCCGGTCGCTACCGTCGGCTCGACGACTTTGACGATCTCTATTTTTCCATGGGCCAGCTCAACTATCTCTGGTTCCAGTTCCAGATCGCCCGAATTGCCGATTATCTTGTCTCCGACGGCGATTTCCGGGCCGTCGTGGAGGGCCTCCGGCGCGAGTTCCCAATGGCCGTGGGGCGCAGGCGCGAGTCCGTGAAGAAGACCTTCGAGCGGTTGGAGCGCATCCGCCCCGAGGTAACGGCGGTTGCCGCCGGCCTCGCCGGGCGATGACGTCATGACGCCGTCGATGGAGGCGCGTTGCCAAAGATGGGGCACTGAGGGCCTATGGACGCCGCGATCGAGCCGCGCCGGCTCTCGGCGCGGGGTTCGTCGGGCTAAACGACGTTGCGGCCGCCGGCCCGGCGCCGGAAGTGTTGGAGCTGGCGGCGCGGCCGCGGCACGGTGAGCGCCCGGCCACTGAGGTGAGGAATTGCGCATGATCGTGGTCGTTTTCGAAGTGTCGATGAAACCCGGCCGGAAGCAGGACTATTTCGACCTGGCGGCCGAGCTCAGGCCGGAGCTCCAAGATATCGACGGTTTTCTGTCCGTCGAGAGGTTTGCGAGCGTTTCGGCGCCGGGCAAGTACGTCTCCGTATCGTTCTGGCGCGACGAAGCGGCGGTTAAGACCTGGCGCGCACACGAGGACCATCGGCTGGCCCAGAGCCGCGGCAAAAGAGAGATCTTCGCCGACTTTCGCATCTCCGTGGCGGAAATCCTGCGGAGCTATACGCTGGCGGAGCGGGAAGTTGCGGACGAGGGCTGACCGCGCCGGTGCGCCTCAGCACACGCGCTCGATGCAGAAGTCGATCACACCCAAGAGCGCCCGCCGTTCCCGCCTGTCGGGAAAGCCCAACAGCGCCTTGCCCGCGCGCGCGCCAAAGGCGCGGGCGCGGGCCACCGTCTCGGCCAGCGCACCGTGCCGGCCGAGCAGGCCCATGGCATGGCTCAGGTCGCCCTCGCGCTGGTCGAGCTGCTCCAGAGTGCGGCGCCAAAAGGCGCGTTCCTCGGCGTCGCCGTGCTTGAAGGCGAGTACCACCGGCAGCGTAATTTTGCCGTCGCGAAAATCATCGCCGACGGCCTTGCCCATCGCCGCCTCGTCGGACGAATAGTCGAGGGTGTCGTCGACGAGCTGGAAGGCGATGCCGAGATTGAGACCGAATTCCGCAAGCGCCACGGCCTCCGCATCGGGCCGCTCGGCAACCACGGCGCCGACCTGGCAGGCGGCTGCGAACAGCGCCGCCGTCTTCGCCGTGACCACCTCCAGATAGGCGTCCTCGTCGGTCGCGGTGTCGTTGGCGGTGACGAGTTGGCCCACCTCGCCCTCGGCGATGGTCGCCGCCGCGTCGGCGAGGATGGACAGGACCTGGAGCGACCCGTCGTCGACCATCAACTGGAAGGCGCGGCTGAACAGGAAATCGCCCACCAGCACGCTCGGCTTGTTGCCCCACAGCTCGTTTGCGGTCTGCCGGCCGCGGCGCAGACCGGAGCCGTCGACCACGTCATCATGCAGCAGGGTGGCGGTATGGATGAACTCGACCACGGCCGCCAGACCCAGGTGCCGCTCGCCGCGGTAGCCGCACATGCGCGCCGAGGCGAGGGTCAGCTGCGGCCGCAGGCGCTTGCCGCCGGCGGCAATGATGTGGCCGGCAAGCTGCGGAATAAGCCCGACTTCCGACTGCATGTGGCGGAGAATGAGCGCGTCTACCGCCGCCAAATCCTCTGCACACAACTTCGCCAGCGTGTCATGCGGCGCGGCCGGGCGTTGCCGTTCGGCCTTGATCGCGACTGCCACCGGCGTCCCCCCGGCATTCATGGGCCGTTGCTGCCGGCGTCCGCTCTTGACGCCCCAAGGCCCTATGGCGAGCATAGGGTTGAACAGGGCGTGGTCAAGTGTGCATCTTGCCGGCCAGCGGAAATGGCCAGTGTCCCGAACCCGAAATTCGATTGATCGAATTCCGGGTTCAAAGGGACACTAGCTATGTGAAACTAGTGTGATTCAGCTTCCGAAGATCGGTACTATAATTATGCCGAACTTCGGAACCATCTCACTAGGGCGCAAGGACTTCCATGCGTGAGTTAATACGCAGCAACGATGCAGTCCGGATTTCATTCCTGCGGGCACTGCTTGCCGATGCCGGCATCGGCGTAGTGGTGTTGGACGAGCATACCTCGGTCCTGGAGGGAAGCGTCATCGCCCTGCCCCGGCGGCTGGCGGTGAGCGAGGACGACTTCGGCGCGGCGGTGCGCATCCTGATCGACGCCGGCGAGATGCCGCCCGATGGCCCCTCGAAAAATGCGTGACGGGCGATGCTGAACCTCTCGACGGCCTCGGACGCAATGGCGACGACGGCCGATGCGCTACTCGGCGGACGTGTACGGCTCAGCCAACCCGCGACTGGATACCGCGTCGCCATCGATCCGGTCCTGTTGGCCGCCGCCGTGCCGGCGCGTGCCAATGACAGGGTACTGGAGCTCGGCAGCGGCGCCGGCGCCGCCGCCCTGTGCCTGGCGCGGCGCGTCCCCGACTGCCGGATCACCGGGCTGGAGATCGACCCCGAGATGGTGGTGCTGGCGCGCGCCAATGGCCGCGGCAACGGCCTGGCCGAGAGGGTCGATTTTGTCGCCGGCGATGTCCTGGCGCCGCCGCCCGAGATCGCCGCGGGTGGCTTCGACCATGTCTTCGCCAACCCGCCCCACCTGCCCGCGGCGGCCGCCGACGCGTCGCCGTACCCGGGCAAGGCGGCAGCCGTCGTCGAGGGCGCGGCCAACCTCGCCGCGTGGCTCGAGGCCATGCTGGCGCTGGTCCTGCGAAAGGGTCGGCTGACCTTGATCCATCGCGCCGACCGCCTGGACGAGGTGCTGGCCCGGCTCGATGGCCGCGCCGGGGAGACGGTGGTCTTTCCCCTGTGGCCGGGCCGGGGAAAGCCGGCAAAGCGCGTCATCATCAGCGCCCGCCGCGGCGTTGGCAGGCCGTTTCGGCTCGCCGCGGGCCTGGTGCTGCATGCCGACGGCGTCCAGTTCACGCCCCAGGCTGAGGCCGTGCTGCGCGACGCCGCCGCAATCGACTTGTGATTAGCGGCGCGGGCCCCAATTTGTAGG
>JAZFQY010000159.1:0-3701 GCA_036445355.1 Alphaproteobacteria bacterium | reverse complement strand
TAGGCCTGAGCGAATCCCACCTCGCGCGCGAGCGCGAGCGTCGCGGCGAAGTCGGCCTCATCCTCGCCTGGAAAACCGACGATGAAGTCGGAGCTCAGCGCCAAGTCGGGGCGGCGCGCCCGCAGGCGATCGACAAGGCGGCGGTAGTCGTCGGCGCGGTAGCGGCGGTTCATGGCCGCTAGCACTCGGTCGCTGCCCGACTGCGCCGGCAGATGCAGGTAAGGCATCAGCTCCGGCACCTCGCCATGGGCGGCGATCAGGTCGGCGTCCATGTCGCGCGGATGGCTGGTCGTGTAGCGGATGCGCGCCAGGCCGGCGTCGGCCGCCAGGCGCCGGATGAGGCCGCCCAGGCCCACCTCGCGCCCACCTTCGTCGGCGCCGTGATAGGCGTTGACGTTCTGGCCCAGGAGTGTGATCTCGCGCGCGCCCTGGGCGACGCGGCGCCTGGCCTCGGCCAGGATCTGGGCCACCGGCCGGGAGAACTCGGCCCCGCGGGTGTAGGGCACGACGCAGAAGGTGCAGAACTTGTCGCATCCCTCCTGCACCGAGAGCACGGCCGCCGCCCCCATGGGGGCGGACTCCTCGGGCAGGAAATCGAACTTGGATTCGGGTGGAAATGCGGTGGCGACGGCACCGCCCGCGCGCGCCGCCTCGGCCAGAATCCGGGGCAGGCGGTGGTAAGTCTGGGGGCCCAGCACGACGTCGACGCAAGGCGCCCGGCGGCGCATCTCCGCGCCCTCCGCCTGGGCGACGCAACCGGCGACGGCGATGACCATATCTTCGCCGGCAGCCGCCCTGGCCGCCTTCACGCGGGCGAGCCGGCCCAGCTCCGAATAGACCTTCTCGGCCGCCTTTTCCCGAATGTGACAAGTGTTGAGGATGACCCTGTCGGCGCCCTCGGCGTCGTCCACGGTCACATAGCCCAACGGTGCCAGCACATCCGCCATGCGGGCGGAATCATACACGTTCATCTGGCAACCGTAGGTCTTAACAAATAGCCTTTTCGACAACTCCAATTCCTTGCCGCGGCCGGCGCGGTCGATTCGACACCTAGGGTGTCGCCCCCACCGTGTCAAGGCGGCCCGGCACAGCAGGCCGGCCGCGCCTCAGCCGGCCGAGGCCGCCGCCGGCTGCCGGCGCCGGCTGCCCCGCGGGCTGGTGCCCACGGCCGCGGCGCGACCCTCAGCGATGACCCGCCAGCAATGCTGGGATAGTGCCTTGCGGCTGGCGAACTGCTCGATCGTCACCGGCTCGTGAAACGTGGCGACGACGGTGACGAGCCCGAGCCCGAGCATGTGCCACATGTGCGGTACCAGCCCGATATCTCCGTACCAGGCGAAAAACGGCCGCAGATACCGGCCGATGGGCATGCCGTCGAGCCGGGCATAGCTCACCGAGACCGGCTGCACAGTCAGCGGGGACCCGTGAACGCGTGTCTCGGCAACCGAGAACAGGGCGCTCTTGAACGGCAGCACATGGTTACCGTCGCTGCTGGTGCCCTCCGGAAACAAGATCAGGTTGTCGCCGGCCTCGAGCCGGCTTTGCAGCTCCCCGGCGTGGGTCTTCGCCCGCCGCCGCCGGCGGTCGATGAACACCGTACGCTGCAGCCTCGCCAACAGGCCGAACAGGGGCCACGAGCCCACCTCCGCCTTGGACACGAACGAGCCCTCGACGAGGGCGCCATAGACCGTGATGTCGAGGTAGGAGCTGTGGTTGCCGACGAACAGGGTCGGCCGCGCCGACGACATGCGCCCATGGGTCTCGATGTGCAGACCCAGCAGGCGCGCGGACAGCATGTGGTAGCGGCGCGGCAGCGTCACTGCCAGGCGCCAGCGCGCCGCGACAGCAAGGACCTGCACCGGTATGAGGACGACGGTCAGGCACAGATAGGCGACGAGGCGGGTGATCGCGAGCGTCGGAGAGCTGATCGTGGTCGACGACATGGTCCCACCGCCTCAGCTTCTAGCGAGGCCGCTGCGCTCACCGGCGTCACGCAGGGCGCGCGTGTAGTGACGGTAGTACTTGTCCGTTACCTGGTCGGTCTTGACCACGACGCACACATCCGTCGTGTTGAATTGGCGGTCGACGACGGCGCCGTCGCCAACGAAACCGCCCAACCTGAGATAGCCCTTGACCAGCGGCGGCAGCGCTGCAGCCGACTTGGTGTCGATGTCGCAAGCGGGCAGCAAGTTCATCGCCGTGTAGTATTTCGCCAGCGCGCGCGGCCTCAGCGCCGACGGCGCCAGATGATAGTGATATAGGTAGGACAGGGGGAGCGCCAACGCCGCCGGCCTCGTTCCTGGCAGGCTGGCGCATCCGAACATCAGCTCGATATCGTGCAGGAAGATGTATTGGGCGATGCCGCGCCACAACAGCTGCATGGCCGGCCCTTGGCGATGCGCCGCATCGACGCATGAGCGGCCCAGCTCGAGTATCTCGCCAGGATAATTCTCGATGCAGGCGATGTCGTACTCGCCGGCGCTATAGAACGAGCCGGCCGATCGCGCGTGGGCGCGGCGCATCAACCTGTAGGTTCCAACGACCTCGGCCCGCCCGCCGCGGTCGTCGACCACCAACAGATGATCGCAGTAATCGTCGAAGGCGTCTCGGTCCCGGCGCTCGTGCGCCATGCCAGGGCTGGCATGGGCCGCCATCTCTTCGTAGAAGACGCGGTAGCGCAGGGCCTGGGCGGCGTCCAGGTCGCCGTCCGCGGCCGCCAGGCGCACCGCCAACGAGCCGGATCTTATTTCGCCGAATTCGGCCGGCGCGGCGCGCCCGGCCTCGACCCTGATGGCCGCGCCCCAGCGCTGGCCGCTCATGCGGCGTCCTCGGGTCGTGGTGCATACCTCACCGCGGCGCAGGTGGTCCGCGGTGCGGCGGTTGTCATCCGCGGTCCCGGGCCTTCGCCGCGCTCAGCGGCACGGCGTACAGCTCCAGTCGATGCCCGATTAGGCGGTAGCCGAGTTGTCGCGCCACTTTCTCCTGAAGAATTTCGATTTCGTCGTTCCGAAATTCGATCACCTTGCCCGACTTGGTGTCGATCAGGTGATCGTGATGCGAATCCTTCACCTCTTCGTAGCGCGCCCGGCGGGTGCCGAAATCGTGCTTGGAGAGAATGTTCGCTTCCTCGAACAGGCGCACGGTACGATAGACGGTGGCAATCGAGATCCGGGGATCGAATTTGGCGGCGCGCCTGTAGACTTGCTCGACGTTCGGGTGATCGGACGATTCCGAAAGGACCCGAGCGATGACCCGCCGCTGCCCGGTCAGTTTCAGGCCCCTTTCCACGCATGACTGTTCTATTCGCGACAGGCCCGAGCGCATTCGGCCTCTCCTGTGGCACGCATGAAACGACTATACCCAATTTGGTCCCCCGCTGCCATTGGCCCGCCGGACGCATCGTGCCCGCCGCTGCGGGCACTCACGCCCATGGCCGCGCCACCGGGATTAGCGACGCCGGCGCGGCCGGCGGCCGAGTCCGATCTGCTTCGCTAGCTTGCTGCGCTGCCGGGCGTAGTTCGGCGCAACCATCGGATAGTCGGCGGCCAGGCCCCAGCGCTCGCGATACTGCTCCGGCGTTAGGCCGTAGGCCGTTTTCAGGTGGCGCTTCAGCATCTTCAGTTTCTTGCCGTCTTCCAGGCAGATAACGAAGTTGGGCGTCACCGATTTCCGAATCGGCACCGCCGGCGCCGGCCGTTCCT
>JAZFQY010000158.1:0-3208 GCA_036445355.1 Alphaproteobacteria bacterium | reverse complement strand
GTTCGTGCAGGAAGACCGTGCAGCGTAGGTCGTAGCTTCCCGGCCTGACCGGCACGAAGGTGATCTCCTTCACGGCCCCGCGGGCAAGCTCGATGGACTCGATATAGGGATTCGCGATCTCGCCATCGGCGGAGGCGAGCTTTTGCACCGCGATTGCCTTGAAGAAGCCCTCGGAGACGAAGGTGTGAGTGCGCCGGCCGCCGTTCTCGAGCACTAGCCGGTAGGGGCGGCCCCGCTCGAACGCCAGCGTCTCCGGGGCGAATGCGAACTCGGCAAGCGAAACCTCGACCGTCTGCGCGCCGCTCCAGTCAACGGCCGCGACCTGCGCGGGAACGTCCTCGACGTAGCCGGCGCCCGGCCGGTCGAGTATCACGTCTCCCGACGTGCAACCGGCAAGGAAGACAAATGCGGCGGCGAACGCCGCGGTACAGCACCTAAGCATCATGGCGGGGCACCCCCATCGATCGTTCGGCCGGCGGTGTCGGCGAGGGAGGGTGGAAGCAAAACCGCCTCCCGCTCAGGCGACATCCGCCGTGCCGGGTTGCTCACATGATACTAAAGAGTACCAGGGGCCGGTTCCGGATCACACTTCGGTGAAGCTGCCGTTGCTGTTGCCGATACCGACGCCGACCGGCTTCGGCGCCCCATTTTCGTGAAGCAGCCAGACGCGCGCCCGCCGCACTGCGGCACCGCCGCCGTGGCGCTGACGCCCGAGGCGCCGACGGGCGAGCGAATGACCGTATGCTCGAGGTCGACCTCGCTGTTGTGCAGCGCCGCCTTGTGCTGCTCGACCCGGGCGAGGGCGGCCAGGATCTGGGCCTCGGCCATGCGCAGGCCGATCGCGCGCCCCGACCAGAGACTCTTGCGCCCGGGCGGCGGCGAGCCCGGCCCTGGTATTGGCCAGCACCGCCTTCGCCCGGTCGATCGCCGCCTCCTGCATCATCACGTCGGATTCGGCAACCGACTGCTCGGACCGTGGCCTCGCAAGCAACGATCGCGCGCAAAGCCCCTCCATCAGACAAATCAGCAAGAAAAAATTAAGTAATTCCACTTGAACGCTATTAACCATATTTATTAACTATTGCCTACGGCCGGTTATAGCTAAAATTTTAGGTAAATTATTTTGGTTATTCATAAATCATTAAGTATAATTTTTTTGAACCGCCAGGGAATAAGCGGGCCAAGACCGAAAAAGTTGAGGGACCAGGGAGGTTTACCATCATGTTCGCGGACCGAATTGGCACCGGCGCCCGCGGCCCCAGCTCCATCGCAGCGCGCGCGACCAGAATCTCCGAAGCGATGTCGCGGTGCCGACCGGCATCCCGGCAAGCCGCCATCGCAAGCATGTATCGGCCCATCGCCATGGTGGTGCCGGCCGCAGCATGCGTCGTCGTCGTCATAGTCCTGGCCGCCGGTATCATGGCGCGCGTCCCGGCCAAGGGCGAAATGCCGCCCGGCCTCGCCATGAACACGACGGCACCCGGCCCAGCCGTACCGCTTGCTACACCCGGCGCCGCCGTGAACACGACGCCGCCCGACCCGACCGCCGGCGAGGCGGCTCCCGGCCCCTCCATGGCCGCAATCGCATCCAGCATGGACCAGATGGTCGGTGCCGAGAAGGACCTGGGCACGGGCATCGAGTGCATCGCCCTCAATATCTATCACGAGGCCCGCGGCGAGCCGGACATGGGCAAGCTTGCCGTCGGTCACGTGGTCATGAACCGGGTGTCCGACCCGCACTTTCCGAATGTGGTCTGCGACGTGGTACGCCAGGGCGGCGAATTGCCACGCAACCGCTGCCAGTTCTCCTGGTGGTGCGACGGCCGCAGCGACGAGCCGCGGAACTCGGCGGCCTGGGACGTCGCCGTGGAATTCGCCGAACGGATCTTCGCCGGAGCATCGGTCGATCCGACCGGCGGCGCCCTGTGGTACCACGCCGACTATGTGCAACCATACTGGCGGCGCACGCTCAGGCGCGGGCCCGTCATCGGCCACCACGTGTTCTACCACCCTAACGGCGAGCCGGAGAACCAGATCGCAGGGGCGGCCGACAAGGCGCAGTTGGCGCCGCCGCCCCGCGTTATCGTCCCGTACGCGATGTAGCGCTGACCCCCGGAAGCGCATGATGCAGCGACGGTGACGACACCCCGGCGGGACCATGTGTCCCGCCGGGGCCCGTTTTGGGGTATCTGCGGGTGCGTCCGGAAATGGCTCTAGTCGGCTTCCGCCACGTCCACCGGCGCCGCGGCGGCGATCTCGCGAATGAGCTTACTGAGAATGGCCTGGGCGAAGTTATCGAACTTCACGGCGACGACCAGGAACGAGCCCGGTCCGCCGATGACGTAATTCTCGTAGTATGTGTCCAGGTTCGCCGGCGGCGGCCGGCCGAACGGGTTGGGCCGGTCGTTGATGATGGGCAGACCGTTGATCGTGATGCCGGTGGCGACCGCGGCGTCGCGCGCCTCGATGACGGGGCGGCCAATGTTGTTGTAGCCGTCGCCCGAAACGTCGATCACGCGCCGCGTGCCCTCATAGCCATTGTTCTCGAACAGCGGCACGGCGTAGTCGATGGCGGCGCTGATCGAAGTCCGCCGGGCTCTGACGATCGGCATCTCCGCCAGCGCCGAGGCGAAGGCCCGCGCACTTGCCGCGTCGCTGATCACCGTCCAGCCGACGATGGTGCGCTGGTGAAAGTCACCCCCCCACTCGAAATAGGTAACGGCGATGCGCTGCAGGAAGCCGGACTCAATGGCCCCGATCACGCGCGGGTGAACAATCGCCGACATATAGCCCTGGCGCTGAAGCCGGGCCTCGAACGCATCGATACTGCCGGAGATGTCGACGGCAAGCACCAGCTCCAGGTCGACGGGCTCATCGGCCGCGGCAACGTAGCCCGGCGCCGTCAGGGCCAGGACGGTCACGAAGGCGAGTACCGGCTTTGGCCACATGAGGCAATCTCCCAGGGAGCTCGGCGTATTTGATCGCCGCCGTCGCACGGCCGTCAAGTAGTTCGCCTGCCGGCGGCCACCGCCTGTCGGCAGCGTCGGCGCCGGCTCAGTTCGCTGTAAATCCTCCACCGCCTTCATGAGGCGCGGCCACGCCTACCTGCTAAACGAGACAATAGAAATGCCGTTTGATGACTGAGAACGCCCTCTACTATGGCCCGCCCCTGCCAAGTTCGCCCGGGTCAGGTCCGCCCCTTTCAGGT
>JAZFQY010000157.1:0-3059 GCA_036445355.1 Alphaproteobacteria bacterium | reverse complement strand
CGATGTCGAAGCGGGCACCGGCGGGGTCGATCGACAGGTTGACGGCGCGCACGTCGGCCTGCGGGCTGAAGCCGTAGGTCACGATGCGGCGGTCCTCGACCCGTCCGATCAGGCTCTGGACCGCCGGGTGGTCCAGGCACAGCACGGCGAAGCCGTAGAAGGGGATGTTCTCGACGAAGGCCTCGAAGGCGTCGTGCAAGGCCTCCTCGGAGCCGTAGAACTCCATATGCTCGGGGTCGATGCTGGTCACCACCGCCACCGTGGCCGGCAGCTTGACGAAGCTGCCGTCGCTCTCGTCGGCTTCCACCACCATCCAGTCGCCGTCGCCCAGGCGGGCGTTGGTGCCGTAGGCGTTGATGATGCCGCCGTTGATCACCGTGGGATCGTAGTCGGCCGCGTCCAGCACGGCGGCGATCAGCGAGGTGGTCGTGGTCTTGCCGTGGGTCCCGCCGACGGCCACCGACCACTTGAGGCGCATCAACTCGCCCAGCATTTCGGCCCGCGGCACCACTGGGATGAAGCGATCGCGCGCCGCCGTCAGCTCCGGGTTGGTCGCCTTGATGGCCGAGGAGACGACGGCGACCCGGGCCTCGCCCAGATTGTCCGGGCTCTGGCCGATCTGCACCTCGATGCCCATGTGGCGCAGGCGCTGGACGTTGGCGTTCTCGGCGACGTCGCTGCCCTGCACCTGGTAGCCCAGGTTGTGCAGAATCTCGGCGATGCCGGACATGCCGATACCGCCGATGCCGATGAAGTGCAGCGTCCCGATATCGAAGGGCAGCGTCATCATGCCGCGGCCTCCTTCGGGTTCGGTGGCGCGGCCGCGTCCTTGTCCGCCTCATCGCCGTTGTCGTTGGCCGAGCCGCACACCAGGTCGGCGAGGCGACCGGCGGCGTCGCCAGGCGCAAAGTCGCCGGCGTGGGCTGCCGCCGTTTCGAGCCGGGCCGGCGTGTTAAGCAGGGAGTCGAGCCGCTCGGCCAGGGCCTCGGCGGTCAAGTCCGATTGGGGTATCAGCCAGCCGGCCTCGACATCGGCGAGCGCCCGGGCGTTGGCGGTTTGGTGGTCGTCGGTGGCGTGCGGGAAGGGCACCAGGATCGCCGGGCGGTGGGCGCTGGCCAATTCGGCCACGGTCGAGGCGCCGGCGCGGCAAATCACCAGATGGGCCCGCCCCAGGCGCGCGGGCATATCGTCGAAGAAGCCGGCGAGATCGGCTTCCACGCCGCAGTCCCGGTAGGCGGCGTGCACCCGATCGAGGGCGCCGCCTGGCACCTGCTGGGCGATCCGCAGGCGCGCCCGAAGCGCCTCCGGCAGCCGCGCGACGGCGGCCGGCACGGCGCTGTTGAAAACCTTTGCGCCCTGGCTGCCGCCGACCACCAGCAGGTGAATCGCTTCGCCCGCGCGTGGTCCGTGGTAGGCCTGCTGACCCACCGACCGGATCTCGGGACGGACCGGATTGCCGGTCATGCGGGTCTTGCCAAGCTCGGCCGCCTTGAGGCCCTCAACCCGCGCGAAACCCGTGGCGATGATATCCGCCCGGCCGGCGAGCAGGCGGTTGGCGCGGCCCATCACGGCGTTCTGCTCGTGCAGGATGACGCGCCGACCCAGGAGACTGCCGGCCAGCACCGTCGGCGCTGCGGCGTAGGCGCCGAAACCGATGACGGCGTCCGGATCGAGGCGACGCATCAGGCGGCGGGCCTGGAGGACGCCGAGCGCCAACCGCAGGAGGCCGCTGAGCCGTTTGAACGGGCTGCCGCCGGCGATGCCGCCCGCGCTGATGTGGTGGGTTTCCACGTCGGCCAAGTCGCCGCCGAAGCCGGCGCCGCGGCGGTCGGTCACCAGCACCACAGCAACGCCCCGCGCGCGCAGTTCGCGGGCCAGCGCCGCGGCCGGAAACATGTGGCCGCCGGTGCCGCCGGCGGCGAGAACCGCCTTGTGCACGCGCGGCGCCGTCATGGCTCGCCTCCAGGTCCAACCCGGCGGCGGGTCAGCGCCAGCACCATGCCCAGCGTCACGGCCAGCGCCAGAAACGACGAGCCGCCATAGCTGATGAACGGCAGGGTCATGCCCTTGGTCGGCATGAGGTGCAGGCTCGAGGCCATGTTGATGAGAGACTGCAGGCCGACCTGGGTCAGCAGGCCGGCGGTCGCCAGCAGCACGAACAGGCTGTTGTCGTGGAACGCCCGGCTGAACCCCCTCAGCACCACGAAGGCGAACAGGGCGACGATCAAGAGACAGGCGAAAAGGCCCAATTCCTCTCCTGCCACGGCGAAGATGAAGTCGGAATGGGCGTCCGGCAGCAGCGCCTTGACGGTGCCTTCGCCCGGCCCGCGGCCAAACAGGCCGCCGTTCATGAAGGCCTCCATGGAGCGCTGGATCTGGTAACGGTCGCCGGCGCTGGGGTCGAGGAAGCTGTCGATCCGCTGGGCGACGTGGGGCAGGACGAAATAGGCCCCGGTGAGGGCCACCGCGGCGCTCACCGCGATCAGCCCGACCCACAGCATGGGCAATCCCGCCAGGAAGAACTGCACGCTCCACACCGCCGTGAGGACGAAGGTCTGACCGACGTCCGGCTGCAGCATGAGCAGGCAGACCGACAGCAGGCCGAGGCCGGCGGTGATCCAGGCGCCGGGGAAGGTCGGATCCTTGGCCGCGTGGGCGAACATCCAGGCGCAGACCACCGCAAAGGTCGGCTTCAGGATTTCCGAGGGCTGCAGCGAGAAGCCGGCCAGCGAGATCCAGCGGGTGGCACCCTTGATCTCGACGCCGACGAACAGTGTCAGCAGGCAGAGGAGGATGGCTGCGGCGAAGCCGATCACGGCGATCCGCTTGACCCAGCGCGGGGACAAGAGAGACACCGTGAACATGAGCGCAAGCGCCAGGGGCAACAGCGCCAGGTGGCGCTGCGCCAGGTAAAAGCTGTCCAGGCCGATCCGCTGGCCCGCGGCTGGCGACGCCGCGAGGATCAAGATCACGCCGAAGCCGATCAGCGTCGCAACGGCCGCCAGCGTCCAGCGGTCGACGGTCCACCACCAGAGGCCGAACAGGCTGGTATCGTTGCG
>JAZFQY010000156.1:0-2460 GCA_036445355.1 Alphaproteobacteria bacterium | reverse complement strand
GCCCAGGGCCGCCATGTCGGCCTTGATCAGGTCCATCATGGCGTCGACTGCGAAATCCCGGAAGACCGGCAACCAGTCTGGGCTCGCCGCATCCAAGTATCTGTCGCCGTATTTGTCCGCTAACGCGGCACCGGCGTCCTTGAGATAGTCGCCGCGATATTCCCATTCCCGACTGGGGAAGAAGCCATTGAATGCCTCCTCGCCGATTTCCTCGCCGAGGGCCTCGCGGTAACGGAAATAGGTCGAGTATGCGAGCTGTTCGATCTGAAAGCCGGCGTCGTTGATGTAGAACTCACGCGTGACTTTGTACCCCGCCTTCTCCAGCAGCGAGGCCAGCACGTCGCCGACGACGGCGCCGCGGGCGTGGCCCAGATGCAGCGGGCCGGTCGGGTTGACCGAGACGAACTCGACATTGACCGCCTCGCCGGCGCCCAAGTCAGAGTCACCATATGCCTTGCCGGCGCGCAGTACCTCGGCCAGGCGCTGGTGCCAGAATTCCGGCGCCAGGCTGAGATTGATGAATCCGGGACCGGCGACCTCGGCGCCCACGACCTCCGACAGGGCCGCCAGGCGCTCCGCCAATCGCGCCGCCAGATCCCGCGGCTTCATGCCGGCGTCCTTGGCCAACACCATGGCGGCGTTGGTGGTAAGGTCGCCGTGGGCAGGGTCGCGCGCGGGCTCCATCGTTGCGCGGCCGGCATCGAGCCCAGCGGGCAGATCCCCGGCCCGCGCCAGGGCCCCGACCTCCCTCGTCAGGACGTCCTTGAAATATCCGAAAGGGTTCATTCGGGGATGCCGCCGGAGGCCCGTGCCAGGTCCGCCCGCGCCCGCGGGCGGGGTGCCGGACAGGCCGGAGGTAGCCCACGCCCCCGGCCAATTGCAACGGTTATTTGACAACCAATCGCGAACACTTACATACTTATAATACATATTGCCCTCAGGCGGGCATCAGAACGGACGAGCAGGCAGTGGCCGAACTTAAGGCAGAGCAAAGCGAAGGCGTCGCTGCGATCCCGGCGGCGAGCGGTGATCCGGGCGACAGGCGTCTGGCGCTGACGGCGAGCGCCGTGCGCCGGATCGCGACCCTGCTCGAGGACGAGCCCAAGGACGGCATGATGCTGCGGGTGTCGGTTGCCGGCGGCGGCTGCTCCGGCTTCCAGTACGGCTTCGCCTTCGACGACAGCGTCAACGAGGACGACAAGATTTTCGCCGAGGGCGGCGTCAAGGTGGTGGTGGACGACTGCTCCCTCGATTTGCTCGCCGGCAGTGCGATCGACTGGGTGGAGACCCTGGCCGGTGCCTCGTTTCAGGTGCGCAATCCCAACGCGGCCTCCTCTTGTAGTTGCGGCTCGTCCTTTTCGGTCTGACCGCCGACCATTGTGATAATAGAATGGCCCGCCTCGCCGGGCCGTTTTTCGTTTTGGCGCCGGCGACGCCGAGCGAGGTTGGATTGCGGTGAAGATCGCCACCTGGAACGTGAACTCGATCAAGGTGCGCCTGGCGGCCGTGCTCGACTGGCTGGAGGCGGTCGCACCCGATGTCCTGCTCATGCAGGAGATCAAATGCATCGACGAGAACTTTCCCGCCCTCGAGTTCGAGAGTCGCGGCTACACCGTCGCCGTGCACGGCCAGAAGACCTACAACGGGGTCGCCATCGTCTCGCGGCACAAGCTGACGGACATTCGCGCCGGGCTTCCCGGAGGGGAGGACGACGCTCAGGCCCGCTACATCGAGGCGTGGGTGGAGGCCGGCGGCGTGCGCGTGGCCTCGGTCTATCTGCCCAACGGCAACCCGGTGGAGAGCGACAAGTTCGCATACAAGCTCGCCTGGATGGAGCGGCTGCTGGCCCATGCCCACGGCCTCTTGGCGGCGGAGCGTCCGGCCGTCCTCGGCGGCGACTACAATGTCATTCCCGCCGACGGCGACTGCCATGACCCGGCGGCCTGGGAAGGCGACGCCCTCACCCGGCCCGACAGCCGCGCCCGTTTCCGCGCGCTCTTGAATCTCGGCTACACCGAGGCGTGGCGCGCCCTGCACGCCGAGACCCACATCTACAGCTACTGGGACTTCCAGGGCGGCGCCTGGCCGCGCGACGAGGGCGTCCGCATCGACCATCTGCTGCTCACGCCGCAAGCCGCCGACCGGCTCGAGCGCTGCGAGATCGACAAGGCGCCGCGCGGCAAGCCGAAGGCCTCGGACCACACGCCGGTGTGGTGCGAGCTGGCTTAGAGCCTTTTCCGGTCATATTGACGCAATTCTGTTGTGCCCGCGAGGCGGCAGACCGCAAGGCGTCTGGCGAAGCGCGATGCGGGACATCGGGCGAGGCAGACAACGCCGCGGATGCCCCTCGCGGGACAACCCGGAGGGACAGGCCATTATGGGTCAGGGCGGCGTCAAGCACCATGAGCGTAGCGATTGCTACGCATTGCGGCACTTTCCTGGCCCTGACCCAAAATGGCT
>JAZFQY010000155.1:0-5695 GCA_036445355.1 Alphaproteobacteria bacterium | reverse complement strand
CTCGTCGCCATCGCGGCGGGTCAGGTTGGCCACCGAGCGCACTGTTCGTTCGCCCCACAGGAGGCGGTAGGGGAAGGCGGGAATGTCGCTCATATGGATGCCTGCGACGACGACCGTGCCGCCCTTGCGCACGGCGGCCAGCGCCGACGGCACCAGCGCCCCTACCGGTGCGTAGAGGATCGCCGCGTCCAGCTCCTCCGGCGGCGCCTCGTCCGAGGCGCCGGCCCACTCCGCCCCCAGCGCGCGGGCGAAGGACTGGGCCTCGGTGTCGCCGCGGCGGGTGAAGGCGAACACTCGCCGGCCCTGGTGGCGCGCCACCTGGATCACGATATGCGCCGCGGCGCCGAAGCCATAGAGGCCCAGGCGCTCCGCCTCGCCCGCCATGACCAGCGAGCGATAGCCGATGAGCCCGGCGCAGAGCAGCGGGGCCGCCTCGGCGTCGGCGTATTCGCCATGGATGGGAAAGACGTAGCGGGCATCGGCCAGCGCCAGCTCGGCATAACCGCCGTCAATCTGATAGCCGGTGAAGCGCGCCTTGTCGCACAAATTTTCCCGGCCGCCGCGGCAGAAGCGGCACCGGCCGCAGGTGTGCCCCAGCCACGGCACGCCGACCCGCGCGCCGGTCTCGATCGCATCGACGCCGGTGCCCGCCTCGATCACCTCGCCGATGATCTCGTGGCCGGGGATGAGGGGCAGCTTCGGCTCCGGCAGCTCGCCGTCGACCACGTGCAGGTCGGTGCGGCAGACGCCGCACGCCCGCACCCGGATCAGCACCTGTCCCGGGCCGGGCTCGGGCCGCGGACATTCGCGCCAGGCGAGGGGCCGGCCCGGGCGGTCGAGGACCATGGCGTGCATCACGAGCCTCCTCCCATACATCGTCCCGAAACTAGTGGTGCGACACTGACATTTCGATCCCTCAATGTCAGCCCGCACCACTTGGCTAACTTTTTGATTATGTTCAATTCCTTTCGACATTTGATCCCACGGCACCAAATGTCGCTATTGAACCACTAGCAAATGCCGCCCACGGCCGCATGCACGGCCATGGCCGCATCCCGCCTCACGATAACGTCGATTCCATAGCCACCGGTGCGTCGTTAGGATGGAGGACAACGCGTCGGCCGCCGCCGGCGGCCAGCGAACCGCGCACACAGGAGATATCCATGTCCAGCCCCATCCTCTACGGCGCGCCGCAAAGCACCTATGTGCGCACGGCGCGTATGGCGTTTCACGAGAAGGGCGCCGCCTACGCCCTCGAGCCCATCGAGATCGGCAGCCCGGCGCATCTTGAGCTGCATCCCTTCGCCAAGATGCCGGTCATGCGCCACGGCGATCTGGTGATGTACGAGACGGCGGCGATCACCCAGTATGCCGACGAGACCTTCGATGGCCCGCCGCTGCGTCCGGCCGAGCCACTGGCACTGGCGCGCATGGCGCAGTGGATCAGCATCCACAATTGCTATTTCTACAACGACGCCATCCGCCGCTATGTGCTGCAGTACATATTCCCCAAGGGGCCCGACGGCGGGCCAGACCGCACCACTATCGACGCCGCCCTGCCCGATCTCCGGCGCGACTTGAAGCTGTTGGATGACGCCTATGGAGAGAGCGCCTATCTGGCCGGCGAAAGCCTGAGCCTGGCCGATATGTTCATCGCCCCGTGCGTGTTCTATCTGCGCAACATGCCGGAGAGTGGGGAGATGCTGGAGGCGCACTCCAATCTGAAGCGGGCGATGGCGGCGATCGAACAGCGGTCGAGCTTCGCCGAGACCATGCCGCCGCCGCCGCCGAGCTAGAGCAGATCCGGGACCGCGAAGCGGCCTCGATCAATCACGATGCGCTCTGGGAGTGAGGCGCGCCGCTTACGGCGCCAGCGCGCCCACCAGCCAGCGGTGCAGCGGCGCGTAGCGGGAAAACGCTGCGGCGCAATACTCGGCGGCGCCGGGTCCGAACAACGCCTCGGGCAATGCCTCGGTGCGCCCGGCGGTGAGGCCGTTGTGCAGCAAGAGCGCCGCGTTCGGATGATCCGGGTCGAATCCCCTCGGCACGCGCTTGTAGTGCCGGTCGCCGAGCTCGCCGGCGCTCAAGGCGTCGACGATCCTGCCGAGCGCTGGCCCATGGTCGGGGTCGACTACCGCCCGGCGATAGCGGGCGAGATGGTCGGGGCCAAACTGGTGCATGCCGGCGCCGATTGTGAGCGATTTGGCGCCGAAGCCGAAATAGAAGCCCGGGCAGGCGCGGCTCGGGCCCTCGCCCTCCCAGAACCACAGGCCGAGATAGTCTTTGTAGGGCGCCTTGTTCTTGGCAAAGCGGGTGTCACGGTTGATGCGCATGATCGAGCCGTTGATCCTGGGCTCGGCGCGGATGCCGGGCGCGTGTGTCTTCAGCCGGGCGCCGAGGGCGGCGACGGCGGCCCTCGCCGGAGCCAGCAGCAATTCCTCGTACTCGCCCCGGTGGCTGTCGAACCAAGGTTTGGCGTTGTTCTCGGCCAGGCGGGCGAGGAAGCCCGGCGCGGCGCGCGGGAAACCGGAAAATTTGGTTGTCTCGGCCATGACGGGTGCCCGTATAGCGAACGGACTTAGGCGCCCATGAATTAAGTGCCCATGATGGAGGCGCGCCGATCACGGCGAAATCGACTTGGCGCGCGTATATTCGGGACAATCGGCCACGGGAACCGGGAATTTGGAGCGGGTGAGGGGAATCGAACCCCCGTCGTAAGCTTGGGAAGCTTCTGCTCTGCCATTGAGCTACACCCGCGCCGCCCATTTGTATAACCGAACGCCGCTGCGGCGGGCAAGATGGCACCGCCGTTAACACTTTGCAAACGCCACCGGTCCAGGCTTGATCGGCGTCCGAGGCGATCACCATTCGCGGAGGTCGCTGGACAAAAAGGGGCTGTTGCGCCATATGGTTGGCACTCGACGTCGGCAAGCGGTGGTCCGGAGTTGGTATGGACGGCGACATGTATAGTGCCATCACTCGCGCCATCACCGTTTCGGTGGAACCGATCTATCTGGAGGAGCACTCCTCCCCGGACGAAAACCACTACGTCTGGGCTTATCACGTGAAGATCGAGAACAACGGCAATAGCACGGTGCAATTACGCTCGCGCCACTGGCGCATCACCGACGCCAACGGCCTCACCCAGGAGGTGCGCGGGCCCGGCGTGGTCGGCGAGCAGCCGGTGCTGGAGCCCGGTGCCAGTTTCGAATATACCAGCGGCGCGCCGCTGGGCACGCCGTCGGGCATCATGGTCGGTGCCTACGAGATGGTCAGCGAGTCGGGGGAGGCCTTCGATGTCGAGATCCCTGCCTTTTCCCTCGACAGCCCGCACCAGTCGGTCCGCCTGCACTAGGGCGGCTCCATAGGCGGCGTGCGGCGCTTGCGAGGAGCCCCTGTGTCCCCACCCAAACCGGCCGATCTGAGGAAATTGCAGCCCCGCCCGGCGCGGCCCGACCCGGCCGAGGTCGAGGAGGCCGTGCGCACTCTCATCCGCTGGGCCGGCGACGACCCTGGGCGCGAGGGACTGGCCGACACGCCGCGGCGCGTGGCGCGCGCTTATCGCGAATTCTTCTCCGGTTATGGCGAGGATCCGGTCGAGATCCTGGCGCGCACCTTCGAGGAGGTCGACGGCTTCGACGACTTGGTCGTACTGCGCGACATAAGGCTGGAATCCTATTGCGAGCACCACATGGCACCGATCCTGGGCGTGGCTCATATCGGCTACCTGCCGGACAAGCGGTTCGTCGGCATCAGCAAGCTGGCGCGGCTCGTCGAGGTCTATGCCCGCCGCCTGCAGATCCAGGAGAAGCTCACCGCCCAAATCGCCAACACCATCGAAGAGGTGTTGCGGCCCCAGGGCGTGGGCGTGGTGATCGAGGCCGAGCACCAGTGCATGACCACGCGCGGGGTGCACAAGCCGGGGGCGGCCATGGTCACCAGCCGCATGCTCGGCTGCTTCCGCGACGACGCGACGACCAGGGGCGAGTTCCTGACCCTGATCGGCCACGGCTGAGCCGGCACCGCACCTGGACAGCCGCACCTAATTCCACAATTATCGCCGCGCGCGTCGGTCTAGGCGCTGCGCGGTGCGAGGGCGCATCCGATCATAATCGAGACGTAACGGCTTGCTCGACCTCAGGCCCGTCTTCTTCGTCATTGGAATACTGCTGACGACCCTGGCCTTGGCCATGGTGTTGCCGGCGGTCGCCGACGCCTCGGTGGGCAATCCGGACTGGCAGGTGTTCCTCGCCGCCGCGGGGCTGACCCTGTTCGTCGGTGGCGCGCTTATCCTGACCATGCGCACCGACGACATGGCGCTGTCCATCCGCCAGGCCTT
Organism: Alphaproteobacteria bacterium; assembly: GCA_036445355.1. Lineage (GTDB taxonomy): Bacteria > Pseudomonadota > Alphaproteobacteria > UBA6615 > UBA6615 > JAZFQY01. Next base: position 1,356 of record JAZFQY010000155.1, on the reverse strand, counting down.
CATCCTGACGACGATGAGCTGGCTCGCCATCGCCCTCTTCGGCTCCCTGCCCTTCGTTTTCGCAGAACTGGAACTGAGCTTCACCGACGCCTTTTTCGAGTCCATGTCCGGCGTCACGACCACCGGCTCGACGGTGATAGTCGGCCTCGATCGCGCGCCGCCCGGCATTCTGTTGTGGCGCGCCCTCCTCCAGTGGCTGGGCGGCGTGGGCATCATCGTCATGGCGATGGCGGTCTTGCCGATGCTGCAGGTCGGCGGCATGCAGCTGTTTCGCATGGAAAGCTCCGACCGCTCGGAGAAGGTACTGCCGCGCGCCACCCAGATCGCTAGCGGCATCGGCGCCGTCTATCTAGCCGTCACGTCGGTGTGCGCGTTCTTCTATTGGCTCTTCGGCATGACCGGTTTCGAGGCCGTGGCGCACGCCATGACCACTATCGCCACCGGCGGCTTTTCCACCTCCGATGCCTCCTTCGGCCGCTTCGACAGCGCCGCCATCGACTGGACGGCGGTCTTGTTCATGATCGTCGGCAGCCTGCCCTTCGTGCTTTATTTGCAGGCCCTGCGCGGCAAGCCATCGGGGCTTATCCGCGACGGCCAAGTGAAGGTGTTCCTGGCCATCACCGCGATCCTGGTGGCCCTGGTCGCTTGGGGCTACGCCTCCGCCAGCGGTGCCGCGCTCGGCCATGCGGTGCGCATGGCCGCATTCAACGCCGTGTCGATCATGACTGGCACCGGCTATGTCACGGCGCGCTTCGAAGAATGGGGCGCCTTCGCGGCGCCGGTGTTCTTCCTCGCCATGTTCATCGGCGGCTGCGCCGGCTCCACCACTTGCGGCATCAAGATCTTCCGCTTCCAGGTGCTCTACGCCACCGCCGTCACACAGATGCGCCAGCTGCTTCAGCCGCACGGCGTCTTCATCGCCTATTACAACCGGCGCCCGATCCCCGAGGAGGTCGCCGTCTCGGTGATGAGCTTCGTTTTCCTCTACGTGCTGTGCTTCGCCGTCCTGGCCGCACTGTTGGGGGCGCTGGGGCTGGACTTCCTCACTGCCGTCTCCGGCGCGGCGACGGCGATCTCCAATGTCGGGCCCGGCCTAGGCCCCACCATCGGCCCGGCGGGTAATTTTTCATCACTGCCCGACACTGCAAAATGGGCACTGTCGGCCGGCATGCTGCTCGGCCGGCTGGAGCTGTTCACGGTCCTGGTATTGTTCGCTCCCGCATTCTGGCGCGACTGAGCGGGCGGCGCCACGAGCCCATGCGACATACCGCAAGCGACATTCTGCAAACGGCACGACAGTCACCCCCACCCAACCCTCCGCCATCGAGGAGGAGGGTCGGGGTGGGGGGCATGCGA
>JAZFQY010000154.1:0-4519 GCA_036445355.1 Alphaproteobacteria bacterium | reverse complement strand
GAAGAACCATCTGATGCTTGAGCACGAACCCGCTTGGTCGCGGTTCCTGGAAGAGGTTCGAAACTTTCTCGGACACGCCGATTGAGCATAGTGGTGCTCGTTAATCTGGTTGGTGCAGATACAGCATCTAGCGACGCGTGTCTCGTGTGTAAGCCGATTAGCACCAATCACGTTTGAAACTTCTGGTCTATTCAACGCATTGCCGATGGTGTCTGCTCTCCGCCAGTAAGCAGGCGTTCCCCGCACGACGTCCGCTTTTCAGCATCAATGTCGGCAATACATTGGACGCCACGGCGCGCAAGATGGCGAACGAGTTCTTCGGCACCTTTGCCGAAATTGTCGGTGGCCCGGCCGCTGTCGAGGCGCCGCCGCCCGAGGCGAGACCGCGCGGTCTGCGACCGGTGATTTGGATCCCGGCATTGATCGTGATCGTCATCCTGGCGCTGCTGTACTACGCCACTGCCGGCTGAGCCCCGCCTGCCGCCGATTTTGGCACTTCGCCGCTTGACGCACCACGCCGGTCGTTGCACCCTGACGTCAATATGCCCGGCGCGACCCAGGGGCGCCACGCCGCCCGGGCCATACCAAACGCCAGCGCAAGGGAGGACCAGCCATGCCCACCGTCACCCTGACGGTCAACGGCACGTCCGTTTCCACCGACGTCGAAGCGCGCACCCTGCTCGTTCAGCTTCTGCGCGAGCGGCTCGGGCTCACCGGCACCCATGTCGGCTGCGACACCAGCCAATGCGGTGCCTGCGTCGTGCATGTCGATGGCCAGTCGGTCAAGTCCTGCACAATGCTCGCGGTGCAGGCCGACGGCACGCAGGTCATGACGATCGAGGGCCTGGCCAACGGTGAGGCGCTACACCCGATGCAGGAGGCGTTTCGCGAGCATCACGGGCTGCAGTGCGGCTTCTGTACGCCGGGCATGGTTCTGAGCGCCATCGATCTCGTCAAGCGCAACAACAGCCCGAGCGAGCAAGAGGTGCGCGCGTGGCTGGAGGGCAACTTCTGCCGCTGCACCGGCTACCATAACATCGTCAAAGCCATTCGGGCCGGCGCCCAGGCCATGGGGGGGTCGGTATCATGAGCGAGACCGGAATTGGCGCCAGCATTAAGCGCGTTGAAGATTTCCGCTTCCTCACCGGCAGCGGCAACTTCACCGACGATATCAACCGGCCGGGACAGGCCTACGCCTGCTTCCTGCGCTCGCCCCATGCCCACGCGAAATTAAACAGCATCGACACCGGCAGGGCGGCGACCCTGCCCGGGGTGCTCAAGGTCCTCACCGGCAACGACGTCGCCGCCGACGGACTGGGCGGCGTGCCTTGCGGCTTCGCCCCCGACGGCGGGCCGCAAAACGCGCCGCCGCGCCCGGCCCTGGCGCTGGGCAAGGTACGCTTCGTCGGCGACCTGGTGGCCATGGTGATCGCCGATAGCCTCGCTCAAGCCAGAGACGGGGTGGAGGCGATCAGGGTCGATTACGGGGTGCTCCCGGCCTCCGTCGATACGGCCAAGACGGCCGAAGACGGAGCGCCACAGTTGCACGATGAGGCTCCCAACAACACCTGCATGGATTGGTCGCTGGGCGACAAGGACGCGGCCGACCAGGCCTTCGCCGGCGCCCACCACGTCACCAGCCTCGACCTCATCAACAACCGCAAGATCCCCAACGCCATCGAGCCCCGCGCCTCGATCGGCGAGCACGATCGCGGCAGCGACAGCTACACCCTCTACACCACCAGCCAGAACCCCCACATCACCCGGCTCCTGCTGGCGGCGTTCGTCATGCAGATATCCGAACACAAGCTGCGCGTCGTTTCGCCGGATATTGGCGGCGGCTTCGGCTCAAAGGTCGCCCATTATCCGGAGGAGGTCCTGGTCACCTGGGCGGCGAAGAAAGTCGGCCGGCCGGTGAAATGGACCGCCGAGCGCAGCGAGTCCTTCATGTCCGACACCCACGGCCGCGACCATGTCACCCACGCCGAGCTGGCGCTGGACGAGAACGGCAAGTTTCTGGGCCTGCGCGTCGAGACCACCGCCAATCTCGGCGCCTACTTGTCGACCTTCGGGGCGCTCAGCTCGACCTACCTGTACGGGACTCTCATGTCGGGGCAATACGTCATCCCGGCCATCCATTGCGCCGTCAAGGGCGTGTTCACCAACACCGCGCCTATCGACACCGAACGCGGCGCCGGCCGGCCCGAGGCCACCTTCGTCGTAGAGCGCCTGGTCGAGAACGCGGCGCGCGAGACCGGCATCGACAAGACCGAGCTGCGCCGCCGAAACTTCATCGCGCCGGACGCCTTCCCCTATCAGACGCCGGTGGTGTTGATCTATGACAGTGGCAATTACGGGCCGATCCTCGACGAGGGGCTGCGCCTCGCCGACACCGCCGGTTTCGCGGCGCGCAAGCAGGAGGCGGCGGCGCGGGGCAAGCGGCGCGGCCTCGGCTTCTCCACCTATATCGAGGCCTGCGGCCTGGCGCCGTCGAACGTCGCCGGCGCCATCGGCGCCGGGATCGGGCTCTTCGAAAGCGCCGAGATCCGCTTCAATCCCACCGGCTCGGTGGCCGTCTTCACCGGCTCCCAGGCCCAGGGCCAGGGCCACGAGACGACTTTCGCCCAGGTCGTCGCCGACCGGCTCGGGATCGCGATCGAGAACATCGACATCATTCACGGCGACACCGGGCGCGTGCAATGGGGCCACGGCACCTACGGCTCGCGCTCGCTCGCGGTCGGCGGCTCGGCGATCGCCAAGGCGTGCGACAAGATCATCGAGAAGGGCAAGAAGGTGGCCGCGCACGCGCTCGAGGCGTCGGCGGCCGACATCGAGTTCAAGGACGGCACCTTCACCGTCAGCGGCACCGACAAGTCCATGGGCATCGGCGAAGTCGTCATGGCGGCCTACGTGCCTCACAACTTCCCGCTCGACGAGATGGAGCCGGGCCTCGACGAGCGGGTGTTCTACGACCCGAAGAATTTCACCTTTCCGGCTGGCTGCCACATCTGCGAGGTCGAGGTCGATCCCGAGACCGGCACCGTGGAGATCGCCAACTGGGTGGCGGTGGACGATTTCGGCATTCTCGTCAATCCGATGATCGTCGAGGGCCAGATCCACGGCGGCGTCACCCATGGCGTCGGGCAGGCGCTCTTGGAGGCGTGCGTCTACGACGACGAGGGACAGCTCCTCAGCGGCTCCTACAACGACTACGCCATGCCGCGCGCCGCCGACCTGCCGAGCTTCAAGGTCGCCTATACGGTGACGCCCTGCCCGCACAATCCGCTGGGCGTCAAGGGCTGCGGCGAGGCCGGGGCCATCGCCGCCCCGGCGGCGGTCATCAACGCCATCACCGACGCCATCGGTGTCAGCCACATCGACATGCCGGCGACACCGGAGAAGGTCTGGCGCGCCTGTCAGGGCGCCGCCTAGGGGGGAACGAAGATGTACGACTTCAACTACCATCGGCCGCGCACCGCGGCGGAGGCCGTGGCCGCCGTCTCGAGCGCCGAGGACGGCCAGTTCCTGGCCGGCGGCATGACCGTCATCCCGACCATGAAGCAGCGCCTGGCACACCCATCGGATCTGGTCGACTTGGCCGGTGTCTCCGATCTCGGCGGCATCCGCGAGTCGGGCGGCGCGATCGTCGTCGGCGCCATGGCCACCCACGCCGGGGTCGCCGACTCGGATTTGGTGCGCCAGAAGTGCCCGGCCCTCGCCGACCTCGCAGGCGGCATCGGCGACCCGCAGGTGCGCAACCGCGGCACCATCGGCGGCTCGATCGCCAACAACGACCCGGCGGCCGATTACCCGGCCGCGGTGCTCGGCCTCGGGGCCACCGTGCACACCAACGAGCGCGAGATCGCTGCCGACAACTTCTTCACCGGCCTGTTCGAGACCGCGCTCAAGGACGGCGAGATCATCACCAAGGTGAGCTTCCCGCTGCCCGAGAGCGCCGGCTACGCCAAGTTCCCCAACCCGGCGTCGCGCTACGCCGTCGTCGGCGTCATGGCGGTGAAGACGGGAAGCGGCGCGCGGGTCGCGGTGACCGGCGCCGGAGCTTGCGTGTTCCGCGCGAGCGAGCTCGAGCGCGCGCTCGGCGCCGACTTCTCGGCGACCGCGCTCGACGGCGCCTCGGTCTCGGCGGAAGGGTTGAACTCGGACCTCCACGCCTCGGCCGAGTACCGCGCCCATCTCGTCGTCGTCATGGCGAGACGCGCCGTCGATTCGGCGAGCTGAGGCCACAGCGAAGCGTTCCAACCAGGGCGGCGCGAGGCCCGCGCCGCCCTTTTTCTCGCCCGCGGTCTGGGGTAAACTTCCGTGATCCTGTAACCTTCGGGTGCGTAGGCGTTCATGGACATCCCCGACGGCATCGACGCCACCCTCGAGCTCCTCAAGCGCGAGAACTACATCGCCGACCGCAGCCTGGCGACGACGATCCATCTCGCGCTCAAGCTCGTACGGCCGTTGTTCCTCGAGGGCGAGGCGGGCGTCGGCAAGACCGAGATCGCCAAGGTGC
>JAZFQY010000153.1:0-13703 GCA_036445355.1 Alphaproteobacteria bacterium | reverse complement strand
TCCCCCCGCATGTATGCGTTCTTTCGGGCGTTGCGCCCGGCCCGTCGTCGCCAAGAAGCCTAGTCGGGAAGCGGAACGCCTTCAAGCGCCAGCAATGTGCATTTTGTTTCAAGACCGTTATGGCCGGAGTAGCCGCCCAGCCCGGCGGCCGCCACCACCCGATGGCAGGGCACCACGATCGGGATCGGGTTTGTGCCGCAGGCAATGCCCACCGCCCGCGCGCCGCTGGACAGAACCGCCGCCAGCTCGCCGTAGGAGCGTGTGGCTCCAAATGGTATCGCTGCCATGGCCCGCCACACGCGGCGCTGAAACGCCGTGCCCGCCGGCGCCAGGGGCAGGTCGAAGCGACGCCGGCGGCCGGCGAAGTATTCGGCGAGTTGCGCCCGCGCCTGCGTTAGCAGCGGCGTCTCGTCGCCGGCGGCGCCGCCCCAGTCAAGGGCGACGATCGCGCCCCCCGCCTCGCCCAGGGGGCTCGGCACCGTCAGCCGTGCTGCGGTCATCGCTTGGCTAGTTCCGCCGCCAGGGTCACGGGGTCGGTGATCGGCGGCGAGCACACTTGACCCTCGCACAGATAGACCGCGGGCGCGCCGTCGATCATGCCCTTGCCCCAGGCGGGATGCCCCTCGGGCAGGGTTTGGCCGGGTCCGACAACCTGCAGCACCCGGTTGGGCAGCGACGCGCCATAGACCGGCGCCAGCAGGGGCTCGACCCCGTCGCCGCGGTCGCCGGCGACCACCACCTGCAGCGCGCGCAGCAGCAGCTCGGCGGCGTTGAGCAGGGTCGAGTAGGGCAGATAGTTGCGGTTCAGTTCGCCGGTGAAGGTGGCTATGGTGGCCTCGGCTTGGGTCCGGTAGCGGTCCTCGCCGGTGAGGTAGAAGAGGCGCGCCAGCACCTCCGCCATGGTGCCGTTGCCCGAGGGCACGGGGTTGTCGATCGCGGACTTGGTGCGCGTGATGACATCGTCGGTGTCGTCGGCGGTAAAAAAGTAGCCGCCGCCCGACCCATCCCGGAAGTGGCGATCCACCTGCTCGACCCACGCCACCGCCTGCTCCATGTCGCCGTCGTTTCCTTCCGCCTCGTAAAGCGCCAGGGCGGCGCGGATCATCTGCGCGTAATCGTCGAGGGTGCCGGCGTGCTTCAGCCGGCCGGCGCGCCAGCTGTGCCCGAGCCGCCCGTCCTCCTGCATGTGCGCGACGACGAAGGCGTAGGCGTTGCGGGAGGCGGCGAGCCAGGCCGGGTTGGCGAAGCTGCGCCCGGCCTCCGCGAGGGCGGCGATCATTAGGCCGTTCCAGTCCGCCAGCACCTTGTCGTCCCGCCCCGGCGCCACTCGTTTGTCACGCGCGGCCAGCAGGATGGCGCGGCACCGGGCCAGCGCCGCCTCGTGCGCGTCATTGCCCAGCTCCGGCGCATGGTGGCGGGTGAGGATGGTCCGGCCCTCCCAGTTCCCGTCCGGCGTCACGTCGTAGGCGCGCTTGAATTGGGCCGCGTCGGTGCCCAGCAAGTCGTCGATCTCGGCCTCGCGCCAGACGTAGTACTTGCCTTCCTCGCCCTCGCTGTCGGCGTCCACGGTGGCGCAGAAGCCGGGCGCGTCCGGATTGAGCATGTCGCGCAACACCCAGCCGGCGGTCTCGGCGACGCGCCGGGCATAAAGCGGGCTGCGGGTCTCCTGCCAGACCAGGGTGTAGATCTCGATCAGCTGGGCATTGTCGTAGAGCATCTTCTCGAAATGGGGCACCAGCCAGATGCCGTCGACGGCGTAGCGCGCGAAGCCGCCGCCGAGATGGTCGTAGATGCCGCCCTGGGCCATGCGGTCCAGGGTGAGGGTGACAAGCTGGCGGGTGGCGGGATCGCGGCGGCGCTTGTGGGCGCGCCACAACTGCTTGAGCAATGTCGACTGGGGGAATTTCGGCGCCCCGCGCAGGCCGCCCTGCACCGGGTCGATCTCGCCGGCGAGGCGGCCGGCGATCAGGTCTAGGGTCGCCCGGTCCACCGGACCGCCGCCTTGCGGTCGCGCCATGTCGCCGAGACGGCCGAGGATGGCGCGCGCGTTCTTCTGTACCTTGTGCGGCTCGTCGGCGAAGATCTGGGCCACTCGGCGGAGCACGTCGGCGAAGCTCGGCCGGCCGAAGCGGGGCTCTTTGGGGAAGTAGGTGCCGCCCCAGAATGGTTCCCCCTCCGGGGTGCAGAACATGGTCAGGGGCCAGCCGCCGTGTTCCCCGAGGAGCGCCAGCGCTCCCTGGTAGATGGTGTCCAGGTCGGGCCGCTCCTCGCGGTCGACCTTGATGTTGACGAACAGCTCGTTCATCAACCGCGCCGTCGCTTCGATCTCGAAACTTTCATGGGCCATGACGTGGCACCAGTGGCAGGCGGCGTAGCCGATGGACAGCAGGATCGGCTTGCCCTCGGCCTGCGCCTTGTCCAGAGCGGCGCGGCCCCAGGGATGCCAATCCACCGGGTTGTCGGCGTGCTGCAGTAGGTACGGGCTGGTTTCCCCGGCCAGCTGGTTTCGAGCCATGCGCGTGATTACCCCTGAACGGCGAGCCGTCTTCGGCCGTGGGTCTCGGCGTCGCGCCCGCGGTTGCGTGCCGCAGGGCCGTGACATAGCTTGCCCGACTGTCCGACGACAACATAGGTCTCTCGGCCGGCGGGGAAAAGCGTGATGACGGCTTTCGACCTCAGCGAGGCTGCGATGCCGTCCATTCCATGACAGGCACTCGGCCGCTGGCGGTCGGTGGCGGCCGGTCGTAGGAATGGCGTTGGGTCGCGGTTGCGCGCACCCGCCGGGCCGAGTGTTCGATTTGCAGGCGAAGCGATGACCGAGACGATCTATGCCCTGTCCAGCGGCGCCGGCAAGGCCGGGGTCGCGGTGATTCGTGTCTCAGGCTCCCGCGCCGGCGCGGCCCTCGAGGCCCTGTCCCGGCGCCCGGTGCCGCCGCCCCGGCGCGCGACTCGCGTGCGCCTGGCAGAGCCCGGCTCGAGCGAGGCCCTGGACCACGGGCTCGCCCTGTGGTTTCCCGAGCCGGCCAGCTACACCGGCGAGGACGTGACCGAGCTGCACGTCCATGGCGGTCGGGCGGTGATCGACGGCGTAATCGCGGCGTTGGGAAAGGTGAATGGCCTGCGCCTGGCCGAGCCCGGGGAGTTCACACGGCGCGCCTTCGAGCACGGCAAGCTCGACCTCACCGCCGCCGAGGGCGTGGCCGACCTGGTCGGCGCCGAGACGCACTCCCAGCGGCGCCAGGCCCTGCGCCAGATGGATGGCGCCCTGGGGCGCCTGTACGAGGAGTGGCGGACGCGGCTGGTGCGGGCGCTGGCCCATCTGGAGGCGGAGCTGGAGTTTCCCGACGAGGATCTGCCGGGGGCCGTGACCCCGGCGATCCTGCCCGACGTCGAGGCCGTCGCCGCCGACATCCGCCGTCACCTGGACGACCGACACAAGGGGGAGCGCCTGCGCGACGGCCTCGCCATCGCCATCCTCGGCGCTCCGAATGCGGGCAAGTCGAGCCTCCTGAACCGCCTGGCCAGGCGCGACGCGGCGATCGTCTCGGCCACGGCCGGCACCACGAGGGACGTGATCGAGGTGCATCTCGACCTGGGCGGCTATCCGGCGGTGGTGGCCGACACCGCCGGGCTGGGGGCGGCGCGTGACGAGATCGAGGCCGAAGGGGTGCGTCGCGCCCGATTGCGGGCGCGCCAGGCGGATCTGAAGCTCGCCGTGTTCGACGCCACCCTGTGGCCGGAGACCGATTCGGCCACGGCGGCCCTTGTTGACGGAGACGCGCTGGTGGTCCTCAGCAAGTGCGACTTGGCGCGGCCCGAGGGCGCGCCCATCGTCGGCGACCGGCCGGCCCACCTCGTTTCCTCCGTCACCGGGGAGGGCATCGGGGTCCTGATGGACGCCATGGCGGCAGAGGTGTCGGCGCGCCTGGCCCTCGGCGAGGCGCCCGCCCTTACCCGCGCGCGGCACCGCGAGGCGCTCGAGGCCTGCGTGGCGGCCCTGGAGAGGGTCCGGGCGGCACCCCTGCCCGAGCTCGCCGCCGAGAATGTGCGCCTAGCGGTCAGGGCCCTGGGCCGGATCACCGGCCGCGTCGACGTGGAAGACATCTTGGACGTGGTGTTCCGGGAATTCTGCATCGGCAAGTGAGGCAGTGTTTCACGTGAAACACGGTTCGGCCCGGGCGCCCGCCCGTGCGGGTTTGACGGCGACCCTTGCGATCCCTAAATAAGCCGGCCATGCAACGACTCGATGTCATCGTTGTCGGCGGCGGGCACGCGGGCTGTGAGGCCGCCGCGGCGGCGGCGCGGGCGGGCGCCCGCACCCTGCTCGTCACCCATCGCCTCGACACCATCGGCGAGATGTCCTGCAACCCCGCCATCGGCGGCCTGGGCAAGGGCCATCTGGTGCGCGAGATCGACGCCTTGGACGGGCTCATGGCGCGGGCCATCGACCGCGCCGGGATCCAGTTTCGGGTGCTGAATCGCAGCAAGGGGCCCGCCGTGCGCGGCCCACGGGCACAGGCCGACCGGACCCTGTACAAGCGGGCCATGCGGGCCCTGCTGGCCGAGCAGGCCGATCTCACCCTGCGCGCGGCCTCGGTCGAAGATCTGGCGCTCGACCGCGCCGGTCGGGTTTCCGGGGTGGGGCTTGCCGGTGGCGAGGTGGTCCGAGCGCCGCGGGTGGTGCTGACCACAGGCACCTTCCTGCGCGGCGTCATCCATATGGGCGAGGAGACGCGGGCCGCCGGCCGCGTCGGCGAAGCGCCGGCGGTGGGCCTGGCCCAGACCTTGGAGCGGGTGGGCTTTCCGTTGGGGCGCCTGAAGACCGGAACGCCGCCGCGGCTGGACGGGCGCACCATCGACCGGGCCGGCCTGGAGGTGCAGCCGGGCGATGATCCGCCGATGCCATTCTCGGAGCTGACGGATGCCATCGACCTGCCCCAGATCGTCTGCCACATCACCCAGACCACCCCCGCCGGACATCGGCTGATTCTCGCCAATCTGCACCGGGCGCCCATGTATTCGGGTCAGATCGAGAGCGTCGGCCCGCGCTACTGCCCGTCCATCGAGGACAAGGTGGTGCGCTTCGCCCATCGGGCACGGCACCAGATCTTCCTCGAGCCTGAGGGACTGGACGATCCCACGGTCTATCCGAACGGGATATCCACCTCCCTGCCGCGGGAGGTGCAGCTGGATCTGCTCAAGACCATTCCGGGATTGGAACGAGCCCGCATGCTGCGGCCGGGCTATGCCATCGAGTACGACTTCATCGACCCGCGGGAACTGGCGCCCACCCTGGAGACGCGGCGGATACCCGGTCTCTACCTGGCCGGCCAGGTCAACGGCACCACGGGCTACGAGGAGGCGGCGGCCCAGGGGCTCGTCGCCGGCCTCAACGCGGCCCTGGCGGCCGCGGGCGGTGCCGACTTCGTGCTCGACCGGGCCGACGCCTATATCGGCGTCATGATCGACGACCTGACCAGCCGGGGCGCCAGCGAGCCCTACCGGATGTTTACGTCGCGGGCGGAATACCGCCTGTCTCTCAGGGCCGACAACGCCGATCAGCGCCTGACGCCGAGGGGCGAGGCGGTCGGCTGCGTCGGCGGCGAACGCCGCCGCCGCTTCGCCGCCAAGATGGGCGCCCTGACTTCGGCCCGGGCCCTGGCGCGTGGCCTGTCGGCGACGCCGCCGGCGTTGGCCCGAAACGGACTGCCGGTCAATCAGGACGGAGTCCGCCGCACCGCCATGGACCTCCTTGCCTATCCGGAGGTCGGGGTCCGGCGGCTGGCCGCGATCTGGCCCGAGCTCGGCAGCCTGGCGCCGGCCATCGCCGAGCAGCTCGAGAACGAGGCCCACTACACCGGCTATCTGGACCGGCAGGAAGCCGACATCCGCGCCTTTCGCCGCGACGAGGCTCTGGCCCTGCCGCCGGACCTCCCCTATGACGACCTCCCCGGCCTGACCCACGAGGCGCGCCAACAGCTGGACGCCGCCCGCCCGGCGACCCTGGGCCAGGCGGCGCGGGTGTGCGGGGTGACACCGGCGGCGCTGACGGTACTCTTGCGCTATGTGCGGCGGCAGGACCGGCGGCTGAGGGCGTGACGCCGGGTCGGGTCCGGCGCCGGGCCGGCGAGCCGCCCCTCACAAGCGAGGGCTTCCGGGCCGAGACCGGCGTTTCACGTGAAACACTGGAACGGCTGGCCGCCTACGCCGATCTGCTCGGTCGCTGGCAGCGCAGGATCAATCTCGTCGGTCCGTCCACCCTGGAAGACCTCTGGCGTCGGCATATGGTCGATTCGGCGCAGCTCTTCCCGTTGCTGCCGCCGGGAGCCCGGACCCTGGTGGATCTGGGCAGCGGCGCCGGCTTTCCCGGGCTGGTGCTGGCGATCATGGGGGTCCCCGAGGTCCATCTGGTGGAGTCCCACCGGCGCAGGGCCACCTTCCTGGGCGAGGCGGCGCGGGTCGCCGAGGTTGAGGTGACTGTGCACGCCGTGCGTATCGAGGACTTGTCCCCCTTCCCGGCGGACGTGGTCACCGCCCGAGCCCTGGCGCCGCTGCGGAAGCTCCTCGAGTACGCCGCCCCATTCCTCGGGCCCGAGGGGGTGGGGCTGTTCCCGAGGGGGCGCGGGGTCGAGATTGATTTGACCGGGCTGGGTGAAATCTGGCATATGCGCATCGACCGGATCCCGAGTCGCACGGATCCCTCAGCCACGATTTTGCGTATTGGAGCGCTTCGCCCTGCCTGATAGTGGCAATTCCACCGATCAGTTCGAGCGGATGGTGAAACTATTGGGCCATGGCCGGGTCATCGCGGTCGCGAACCAGAAGGGCGGCGTCGGCAAGACGACGACCGCAGTGAACCTAGCAACCGCCCTGGCCGCCTGTGGCCAACGTGTTCTGATCGTCGATCTCGACCCCCAGGGAAACGCCAGCACGGGCTTCGGCATCGACCGCCGGAGGCGCCTGGAGGGCTCCTACGAGGCGCTGCTGAATGGCGTCGCGGTGGCCGACGTCACTATCGAGAGCGTCGTGCCGGGCCTGAGCATCGTGCCGGCCAGCACCGACCTTCTCGGCGCCGATCTGGAGCTGCTCACTAATGAGCGGCGCGAGTTCCGGCTGCGCGACGCCCTGGCGCCGGAGGTCGGCCACTATGATTACATCCTGATCGATTGCCCGCCGGCGCTGGGACTCCTCACCCTCAACGGCCTGGTCGCGGCCGACGCGGTGCTCGTGCCCGTGCAGTGCGAGTTCTATGCCCTGGAGGGGCTCAGCCACTTGGTGCGCACGGTGGAGCGGGTCAAGCGCTCCTTCAATCCATCCCTTGAGATACAAGGTCTAGTGTTGACCATGCATGACAGCCGCAACAACTTGTGTGGCTTGGTGGAGGGCGACGTGCGCGACTATTTCGGCGAAAAGGTCTATCGGACGGTCATCCCGCGCAATGTACGGGTCTCCGAGGCGCCGTCCCACGGCAAGCCGGTGCTGCTCTATGACATGAGCTGCCCCGGGTCCCGGGCCTATATTCACCTGGCCGGCGAGGTGCTGCGGCGGGAGCGCCGCTTGTACGCGGAGGCGACGAGACTATGAGCGACGACACGTCCAAACGCAGGCTGGGGCGCGGATTGTCCGCCCTGTTCGGCGACGAGGAGAAGGACTACGCGGACCTCGACAAGATCCGTGCGACCAAGTCCGTGCCGCTGGAGTTCGTGGAGCCGGGCCGCCACCAGCCGCGGCAGCGCTTCGACGCCGCCGAGATGGCGGCCCTGGTGGCCTCGGTGCGCGAGAAGGGCGTCCTGCAGCCGATCCTGGTGCGGCGCCATCCCGACGCCGCCAACAAGTACGAGATCGTCGCCGGCGAGCGCCGCTGGCGCGCGTCCCAGCAGGCCCAACTGTACGAGATTCCGGTCATTATCAGGGAGATCAGCGACAGCGACGCACTCGAGATCTCCCTGATCGAGAACCTACAGCGCGAGGCGCTGGCGCCCCTGGAGGAGGCCGGCGCCTATCGGCGCCTCATGGCGGAGTACAACCATTCGCAATCGGATATGGCCAAGGCCGTCGGCAAGAGCCGCAGCCATGTCGCCAACACGTTGCGGCTGCTCGAATTGCCCGACAAGGTCAAGCAGATGCTGACCATCGGTGAGTTCACCGCCGGTCATGCGAGAGCCATGCTGACCGCCGAGGATCCGGTCGCCGTGGCGAAGGCGGTGGTGGCCAAGGGCCTCAATGTGCGTCAGACCGAATCCCTGTGCCAGCGGTCGAAGCCGCGCCCTGTGGCCCGCGCCAAGCCCTTGGCGGACGCCGCCCCCGAGAAAGACGCCGACACGTTGGCGCTGGAGCGCAACCTATCGAACCTGCTCGGTCTCAGGGTGGCGATCCAGTTTCACGGCAGCGGCGGCTCGATCACGATCCACTACAAGACCCTGGAGCAGCTCGATGATGTGCTGCACCGGCTCAATCAGGCACCCGCACGGGTCGACACCGGGGATGGCGGCGCGGCGCGGGATGTTGGTGCCGATTTCGGCACGGAAGGTGACGGCTCACAGGCCGGCGCGTGGCATGGCGATGGTGCCATGGGTGCGGACATAGCGACGGCGCTCGGCGACCGGGACGACCCGATGGAGATGCCCGGTTCGCCCAGTCCGCCCAGTCCGCCCGGTCCGTCAAGCGCTGGACGCGACGATGGCGGGGCAATGGGCCAGGAATTGGCCATGGCGACCGGCGACCGCAGCGACGCGGCCGGTGACCCGTCGGGTGCCGGAGGTGTCGGCGACCCGGCGGCGGACGAGCAGACGGCGGCCGGCGACGCTTCGAATGCCGCGCCTACAGACGGCGACAAAAGCCCCGCCCTCGCGACCGGTCGTCCCACGGGAGCGCCCGTGGCGGATGGCTCCGCCGTTGGTGGTGAAGGTACCGAGCGACAGCAAGCCTCTGATACCGTCACCGCCGATGATTCGTCGGCGGACGCTGACGAGTCACCCGTGAAAAGTTAATTTGAATTCGTAACGAAGATTCGGGCCGCGCTCATTTATTCTTAATAAGCCGAAACGAAAATCACATTACGTTTTGATTTTGTAACGTAAATGCCCTGTTCTGCGCCGAGCCAATAAATCCCGTGCACCCGGCCGTGCCTGCCACTTCCGTGGCCGGGCTAGAATATATACGTGAAATCAATGGTATGGCTGATGCCGGGCAATGCCCTGCCGCGGCGAAGGGCGCGCGATGAAACGACAGCCCTATTCGACGACGCGGCGTGCCGACATGGCGATTCGCATCAGGGCGCGGGCGCAGATGGTTCGCGCCGGGCGGCCCGTCGACTTGGCATCGATCTCCGCCTGGGTCAGCCAGTCGAGGACCGTCGCCAGCCGACCGGGCGGCCAGAGCGTCGCCTGTCTGCGGACGCGCGGCGCGACCTTCCAGAACACGGGCGGCCGCAGGGCGCGCAAGGCGGCGTCCATGGTCGTGCCGGCGGCGACAGCACCGGCCACTTGATGCAGGCGTTGCACGTGGCGCCCGGTGGCGCGAAGCACCGCCACTGGGGAAAGGTCCTGCTGCCAGACTCGGGCCAGCGCGCGCTCCAGGGCGGCGCGCTCACCCTCCGCCGCCGCAAGCGCCACCTCCTCGAGGGACTGCGGCGCGCTGTCGCCGATCAGCGCCATGACATCATCCGTCGATGCGTGTTGGCCGGGGCCCACATACAGCGCCAGCTTCTCCAGCTCGCGTCGCGCCAGGGCGCGGTCGCCGGCCAGGCTGGCGGCGAGCTGCGCCCGTGCCTCCGCCTCGATCGTCACCTCGTGCTCCGCCAGGACGTTGGCGATCAGGCGTTCGAGCGCGGCCCCCTCGTCCGGGTAGCAGGCGAGTGCGGCGCCGGCCTCGGCCGACTCGAACAGCCGGCGTAGGGACGACCGAGCGGCGAGCTCGCCACCCTCGACCAGGACCAGGGCGTCGCCCAGCGGATCGTCCAGAAATCTGCGGAAAAACTCAGCGGCGGCGTCGCCGGCCTCGCGCACCCGAACGACCCGCCGGCCGCCGGTCATTGCCAGGGCGGCCGCCTCGTCGAACAAGCGCGCCGGCTCGGCGAGGATGTCGGCGGCGGCCAGCTCGGAGACACGGAACGGGTCGCCCGGATCCTCGACCACGCTCAAGGTCAGGCGCTCCAGCCGCTCGCGCACCAGGCCGCGATCGGGGCCGTAGACCAGGATCGCCCGCGCCTTGGGGTCGGGCTTGGCGGCGAAGGCGTCCGCCTGTTTCGCCGCGACCTTCATCGCCGGCTCAGCGCTCGCCTGCGGTGGCGTCGAAGTACAGCGCCAGGCGGCTGGCGATGTCCTCGGCCAAGGCGCGCGCCGCCCGGCGCCGGGCGTCGGTCTCGGCGGACAGGGTGGCGAACTCGAATGTCGAGATGTTGTAGCTGTTGAAGGAGCGGCTGCGGCCCTGCAACACGACCACGTCAGTGGCCCGTTCGCTCAGGGTGAAGTTGGCGGTCAGGATGAGATTGGCACGCGTCGCGGTATCGTCGCGGCGGATGGCCAAATTCTGTCGGCTTTCGTCCAGCTCGACGGCGAGCACGTAGCGCGGCGTCGCGGTCGCGCCGAAGGGCACAAGCCGGTCGAGCAGCTCGTTACGCAGCATCTGCCCAGGACGGTCGGCGATGAAGTCGATCGTGACCGCCGCCATTTCGGCACGCACCGGCGCCCGCCCGCCGTACACGGGCTGGAACCCGCACGCACCGGTGGCGGCGAGGATGAGGAACAAGAGGACGGTGCGCGCTGGTCGCTTGGCGTGGTCAAACAACGAAATTCACCAATCGGTTGGGCACGACGATGGCCTTGCGCACCGACCTGCCGGCCAGCGCCGCCTGTACGTTGGGGACGTCGCGCGCCGCGGCCTCGACCGTCTCTGCCGCTGCGTCCCTCGGCATCTCGAGACGGCCGCGCAGCTTGCCGTTGACCTGGACAACCATGGTTACCCGTTCGTCGACCAGCAGCGCCGGATCGGGCTCGGGCCAGGGCGTGTCGATGAGCAGGGTGTCGTGTCCCAGGCGCTGCCACATCTCCTCTGCCAGATGCGGCATCATCGGCGCAATCAGCCTGAGCAGTGTCTCGATCGACTCGCGCCGTGCCCAACCGTCGTCGTTCGCGGCTGCGCCGATGACGTTGCAGAGCTCGTAGATGCGGGCGACGGCACGGTTGAAGCGGAACTGCTCGATGTCGTCCGTCACCGCGGCAATCGCCTTGTGGGTCGCGCGGCGCAACATGCGGGCGTCGTCGCTAAATTTCGCGGGTGCCGGCACGCCGGTGCCCGGCAACTGGTCCGCCGCCTCTTCGATCAGGCGCGCGACCCGTCCGACATAGCGATAGGCGCCGTGGGCGCCGGCGTCGGTCCATTCCATGTCGCGCTCGGGCGGGCTGTCGGAGAGGATGAACCAGCGCGCCGTGTCGGCGCCATAGGCGTCGATAACGTCGGACGGGTCGACCACGTTCTTGCGCGACTTCGACATCTTCTCGACCCGACCGGCAATCAGCGGCGCGCCCGTGCCGGCGCGCGCGAAGCCGCCGGCGGCCAAATGCTCGACCTCCGCCGGCTCCACCCACTCGCCGTCCTCGGTGCGATAGGTCACGTGGTTGACCATGCCCTGGGTGAACAGCCCGGCGAAGGGCTCGTCGACGCCGAGATAGCCGCAGCGGCGCATGGCGCGGGTGAAGAAGCGGGCGTAGAGCAGGTGCAGGATCGCGTGCTCGATGCCGCCCACATACTGGTCCACCGGCAACCAGCGATCGACGGCGCCGCGCTCGACCGGGGCCGACGCCTTGGGCGAGCAGAAGCGGGCGAAGTACCAGGACGAATCGATGAAGGTATCGAAGGTGTCGGTGTCGCGCTCGGACGGCTTGCCGCAGCGCGGGCAGTCGACCTTTCGCCAGGTCGGGTGGCGCTCCAGCGGGTTACCCGGGGCGGCAAGGTCCACATCCTCGGGCAACACCACCGGCAGATCCTGCCTCGGCACCGGAACGATGCCGCAGTCGCCGCAATGGATGATCGGGATCGGGCAGCCCCAGTAGCGCTGGCGCGACACCAGCCAGTCGCGCAGGCGGTAGTTGATCGCGCCGCGGCCGGCGCCGTTCGCCTGCAGGCGCTCGGTTACCTTGCGCTTCGCCTCCTCGACGTCGAGTCCATCCAAAAAGTCCGAGTTGGCGAGCACGCCGTCGCCGAGAAAGGCCTCGTCCGCGATGCGGTAGGCGGCCGGGTCGGCATCGTGGGGGATGACGACCGGCAACACCGGCAGGCCATAGGCGCGGGCGAAGTCCAGGTCGCGCTGATCGTGCGCCGGACAGCCGAAAATGGCGCCGGTGCCGTAACCCATCAGCACGAAACTGGCGACATAGACCGGCAGCTCCAGCCCATCGACGAAGGGATGGCGGACGGCGAGCCCGGTGTCGCGGCCTTCCTTAGTGGCAGTTTCGATCGCCTCCTCGCTGGTGCCCAGGCGGCGGCAGGTCTCGATGAATTCCGCCAGCTCGGCGTCGCTGCCGGCCAGCTCGTCCGCCAGCGGATGGTCGGCGGCGACGGCGCAGAAGCTGGCGCCGAAGATAGTGTCGGGGCGGGTGGTGTAGACGCTGAGCCTGTCGTTACGACCGGCTAGGTCGAAGTCGATGAAGGCGCCCTCGGAGCGACCGATCCAGTTCTCCTGCATTAGCCGCACGCGCTCGGGCCAGCGCTCCAGGGTCTCCAGTCCGGCGAGGAGGTCCTCGGCATAGTCGGTAATCTTGAGGAACCATTGCGGCAACTTGCGCCGCTCGATCGGCGCGCCCGAGCGCCAGCCCTTGCCGTCGATCACCTGCTCGTTGGCCAGCACCGTCTGGTCGATCGGGTCCCAGTTGACCCAGCCTTCCTCGCGCGCCACCAGGCCGGCCTCGAAAAAAACTAGGAACATGTGCTGCTCGTGGCGGTAATAGTCTGGGTCGCAGGTGGCGAACTCGCGGCTCCAGTCGATGCTCAGTCCCATCGATTTGAGCTGGTCGCGCATGACGGCGATGTTGGCGTGAGTCCACTCCGCCGGATGGACGCCTTTCTCCATGGCCGCGTTCTCGGCTGGCAGTCCGAAGGCGTCCCAGCCCATGGGATGCAGCACGTCGTAGCCGCGGGCGCGCTTGTAGCGGGCGATGACGTCGCCCAAAGTGTAGCAGCGCAGGTGCCCCATATGAATGCGCCCCGAGGGGTAGGGAAACATCTCCAGGACGTAGTATTTGGGCCGATCCGCATCGGCGCCGGCGGCGAAGCACTGGCGCTCCTGCCAAATGCGCTGCCACTTGGCCTCGACTTCCCTGACGTTGTAGCGCGCCATCGACTCCGTCCCGCTAATGCTCGCGCCGCCCGCGCCGAATATTGTGCAGCGCGGCGGTCGGGCGCAAGGCCGGAATAGGGTGGTCCTGTAGAGCGGATCGTAATTGATCGAGGCCGCTCCGCGGGACCCGATCAATCACCTGAATCCGCTCTATATCAAATAGTCAGAGCAGATTCACCGACTCGTTGAATCGCCCAAGGCAATTCTCATCGACCCCGATCTGCTCTGGGGAGCGCTCAATTGTCGATCTGGGCGATGCGCAGCTGGCGCGCGCGAGTGAGAATCGTATCCTCGAGTCGGCTTCCGGTCTGGGTCGCGACTTCGGCGTCGACCCAGCCGCGCTTGGGGTCGAGGACCTGCCGGAAGA
>JAZFQY010000152.1:0-6442 GCA_036445355.1 Alphaproteobacteria bacterium | reverse complement strand
GTCTTCGCCGCCAGCGCCGAGCGCCCGCCGCTGGCGCAGTAGAGCACCAGCCGCTTGCCGCCGGCGAGCGCGGCATTGTGCAGCGGGCTTGCCGGATCGGCGTGCATTTCCAAGAAGCCGCGCGGCGCGTGGATCGAGCCCTCGATCACGCCGCCGTCGCGCCGCTCGACAGTCTCGCGCACGTCGACGATGACGACGCTCGCATCATCGGTCAGGGCGATGGCGTCGCCGGCGGCAATGCACTGGACTTTCGCATTTGCCTCCGCAATCAAGTCCTTGACGCCGCGCGTTACCATGAGCTTCTCCTGTCCGCCCGCCGGCAGTGTTCGCCGGATCGATCGGCCAGTGATAGCAGAGGCGGGCCGAGGACGCCACGCGATGCTACGCCGGTGCGCGGCGCAAGAGAACCCACCCTGTGACGGACATCACTGACAGCCGATGGCATAGGCCCGATAGTGCGGTCCTCGGCGCCAGGCGCGTCGAGAGCGCCGGCGCTCTTCCGGCGCGGTCGAGAACTCCGAGTTCCCCCGCGCCGGTCCAACCTCCGAGCACTCTCCTCCCCACCTACGGCCGGGCCTCGTGCCCGGCCGAATTTCTTCTAACGCCCAATTCCAACGGTCCCTGATATTGACCCATTTCATCGAGGCGAGAGGTGTGTAACCTAGCTCGCCTCGGCCGGCCGCACGCCGACGGCGAGGAGCCCGAAATCGTCGAGAATGGTGTACAGCGCCGGCACCACGAACAGCACCGTGAATGTACCGGCGATAATTCCGAAGGTGAGGCTGGTAACCAGCGGCACCAACACTTGCGCCTGCAGGCTGGTCTCGGTGAGCAGGGGCAGCAGCCCCGCCACGGTCGTCAGCGAGGTGAGCAGGATGGCGCGGAAGCGCTCGCGGCTGGCGAGCCGCGCCGCGTCGGCCACGCTGCGGCCCGCCGCTATGTGCCGCTTGGCGAACTCCACCAGCAGGATCGAGTTGTTGACCACCACGCCGGCGAGCGCGACGAAGCCGATGATGCTGGGCATGGTCAGGTCGAGCCCCATCGCGAGGTGGCCCCAGATGACGCCGACCAGCCCCATGGGAATGGTCGCCATCGCCACCACCGGCTCGATATAGCTGCGGAACATGAAGCTCAGCACCAAGTACACGCCGATTAGCCCGAGCAGGAAGCCGCGCCGCACCGAGGCCGCGGTGGTGCTACCCTCGCGCTCCTGGCCCTCGAAGTTCACGCGCAGGCCGGGATAGCGCGCCTGCAAATCGGGCAGGAAGCGGGAGCGCGTGTCGGCGAGGATTTCGCCGGCATTCGCGACGTTGGCGTCCACCTCGCCCTGGATCGTGACCGTGCGCAGGCCGTCGACCCGGTGAATGCGGGCATAGCCGCGCGCCCGTTCCAGGGTGGCGACGGCGCCGAGCGGCACCTGGGCGCCGTCCGGCGCGGTGATGGTGAAGTCCTCCAAATCGGCGAGACTGTCCCGGTCTTCGGCCGCCAGGCGCACATCGATCTCATAGGCCTCGGGCCCGACTTGCACCTCGTCGGCGGTGTGGCCGAAGAAGGCGGCGCGCATCTGGGCGGCGATGGTGCCGGCGTCGAGGCCGAGGGCAAGGGCGCCTTCACGCAGGCTGAGGCGTATCTCGGGCTTGCCCGGGCGCAGATCGTCGCTCAGATCGTGGACGCCGCGGTAACCGCCGAGCCAGCCCTTGAGCTCGCGCGCCGCCACCTGCAGAACCGCCAAGCTCTCATCCTGCAGACGAATGTCGATCGGCAATCCGCCCGGGCCGGGCACGAGTTCGGCGAATTTGATACTGATGACGTCGGGCACGGCGCCGACCTCGCGGCCCCAGGCGGCGAGTATGTCGTCGACGCGCCCGATTCGGGATTCCGCCGTCAACAGGTCGGCGGTGACAGTGGCCACGTGCGGCCCGGTCTCGAAGGCGTCCAGGTTGCGGCTGAAGCGCACGCTGGTATTGCGCACCAGGGGCTGGCCGCCGGGCTGGCGCGGCGTGTAGTCGCGATCGACGCGCTCGAGGGCAGCGACGATAAGCGCCACCACCTCCTCCGTGCGGGCGAGCGGCGTTCCCTGGGGCAGCAGAATGCGCGCCTCGGCGACGTCGCCGTCGAGGTCGGGAAAGACGCGGAACTTGAGCGTGCCGCCGGCGAGCATGGCAACCGAGGCGAAGAACACGAACAGCGACAGACCGGCGCACAAATAGCGCCAGTTGACGGCGAAGTCGGCGATGCGCCCGGCGACGCCCTCGCGCACCGCCTCCAGCGCCGCATCGAAGCGACGCCGGAGGCGGGACGGCGGTCGCTTCGCCACCATCGCCAGCCCGTGGCGCAGATGGCTGGGCAGGATACAGAACGCCTCGATCAGGCTGACGCTCAGGGTCAAGATCAGGACCACGGGCATGACCCGGAGGATGCTGCCGATCTCGCCGCGCAAGAACGCCAGCGGCGCGAACACGAGCAGCGTCGTGGCGAAGGAGGCGATGACCCCCGGCGCCACGCCGCGTGCGCCGTCGATGGCGGCCGCCAGCGGTTCCTTGCCGCGCGCCCGCTCGGCGGCGATGTTCTCGGCGATGACGATGGCGTCGTCGACCAAGATGCCGACGGCGATCAGGAGACCGACCATCGTGATCATGTCGATCGAGTAGCCGATGAGCGCCATCGCGAACAGGGCGCCGGCAAACGACACCGGCAGGCCGAGCGCCACCCAGATCGAGTAGCGCAGGGCGAAGAAGGCGGTGAGCGTGAGCAGCACGAGGACCAGACCCTGGCCGCCGTTGCTCAGCAGCAGGTCGAGGCGGTCGCGGACGATGCTGGCGATGTCCCGGGTGAGGGTGAAGGAGACGCCCGGCGGGGCGCGCCGGCGTTCGTCATCGAGCACGTCCTTGACCGCCGCGATCACGTTTAGGGTGTCGTCGGCGCGCCCCTTCTGGATCTCCAAGAGCGCGGCGCGGGCGCCGTTGAAGATGATCTTGTCCTCGTCCGCTTCGAATCGATCGCTGATCTCGGCGATGTCGCCGAGCCGGACCTCGGCGCCGCCGCGACCGGCGACGACGATCAGGTCCTCGAACTCGCGCACGCTGCGGCGCACATCCTGGAAGCGCAGCAGGATGTCGCGCTCCCGGCTCTTGATGGCGCCGGCCGGCAGGTCGAGGCTCTGGCGGCCGATGGTGGTGGCGATGTCGGCCAGCGACAGCCCATATTGGCGCAGGGTCCGGGCCGGGATCTCGATGCGGATCTGATGGTCGGAGAAGCCGCGCAGGTCGACGCGGCTGATCTCCGGGACATCGAGCTGCAGCCGGTCCTTCAGGCGCTCGGCATAGGCCTTCAGATCGGCCACGCCCATGGGTCCGGTGACGGCGACGGCGACGACGAAATCGCTAAGTCCGAGCTGACGCACGGTCGGCGCTTCGGCCTCGGGCGGGAAATCGGCGATGGCGTCGACCTCGGTCTTGACGTCGCCCTGCAGGCGATCGAAGTCGCCGCGCTCGGCCTTGACGACGGTGGCGGTGGCCCGGCCTTCGCGCGCCTCGCAGCGCAGCTCGGCAAGGTCGGTGACGCCGTCGAGGGCGTCCTCCAAGCGGCGGCAGATGGCCTCCTCGACCTCCTCGGCGCTGGCGCCGGGATAGACGACGGCGACCTCGATCTCGTTGGCGGGGATCTCGGGAAATGTCTCGCGCTTGAGCGTCGGCGCCGCCGCCACTCCCAGGACCAGCAACAGCAGCATGAGCAGGTTGGCCGCGGTCGGGTGGGCGGCGAAGTAGCGGATCATTTCGCCGCACCCGTCATCTCGATGGTGGCCGCGCCGATTGCCTGCGCCAGCAGCCGTGCCAATGCGTCGTCGTCGCTCGTGGGAAGTAGCAGCATGCCCTCGATCGCCGGCACCGGGTCGGACAGCACCACCCGCTCGCCGACCGTCAGGCCGGCCTTGACGGTGACAAAATCCGCCTGGCTGAAGCCGATCTCGACTTGGCGCCGTTCGAGCCGGTCGTCGGCGCCGGCGACATAGACAATCGCTCCGCCGTCCTGACCCCGGTGCAGGGCGGCGCGCGGCGCCACCAGGGTGTCCGGCTTCGCCCCCCCGCGCAGCTCCACCGCCACATACATGCCCCTGGTCAGCGGCGGGCGCACGCCGGGCACCGCCTTGCGTAAAGGCTCGTCGACGGCCACGATCACGCCCACCATCCGGGTGCGCGGATCGACGGCCTCGCTCAGGCGGCTAAAGCGCGCCGGCCAGGTGGCGGTGAAGTCCCCGGCATGCAGTCGGACCACGGCCTCGAGGCCCAGCTGCTGCGGCAGTTGCATCAGCTCCGCGGCGGTGAGTTGGCTGGGGTCGAGCCCGGTCGGCACCAGGTGGCGCATGCGCTCGATCGGGAACTGGGCCGCGACTTCGCTTACCGCGATGCCGTCGGCGGTGGCCAGCACCTCCCCCTGGCGCGCGAACTGGGCCAGCTCGACATTGACCGCGGCGATGCGCAGGTCGAACGGCGCCGCGATCTCCGTGCGTGCCAGGTCGAGGCGCGCCTCGGCCAACTGCGCGCGGGAGAGCTCCTCCTGCGCCGCGATGACGGCGCGCTGAGGCGGGATCAGGTTGAGCTGGTTGGACAGCTCCTGCACCCGCTGCTCGCTGGTCAGGACGGCACGCTCCTGCGCATCGACCGCGGCCTGGGAAATGGTGCCGCGCGCGCGCAGTTGCAGCTTGCGCTCCAGGTCGCGCCGGGCGAGCGCCAACGAGCGCGCCTCGATGGCACGCGAGCGTTGCAGGTTCTCCTCCCTCGCCGCCATCTCGGCGAGCCGCGCCTGGGCGCCGGCGAGCACCGCCAACTCTCCTTGCACCGCGAGCTCATGGTGGGTGGGGTCGATACGCATCAGGACCGTGCCCGCCGGCAGAAACTCGCCATTGCGGAAGAGCGGGTGCATTTCCACCACCTCGCCCGCCACCTCGGCCACCGCCGACCACTCCTGCGCCGGCTCGACGGTGCCGTATCCGAGGGCCCGGGGCACGACCGTGACCCGGGGCACGGCGATCACGCGCACGGCGGTGGTCCGTTCCTGCGGCGCCAGGCGTTGCGGCGGCTGGCGTGTCTGCACGGCGACGACGACCGCAGCCACGCCCAGGATCAGCGGCGGCAGGAACAGCAGGCGCCGAAATCGGCTCTTAGAGCCTTCTCCGGTCATATTGACCCATTCTGACAGAGCCATTTTGGGTCGCGGCCAGGAAAGTGCCGCAAAGCGTAGCCACAGCTTCGCTCGAGGCGCTTGACGCCGCCCTGGCCCAAAATGGCCTGGCCCTCCGGTCTGTTCCGCGAGGGGCAGCTGCCTCGTTGTCTGCCTCGCCCGATACCCCGCATCGCGCTTCGCCAGACGCCTTGCGGCCTGCCGCCTCGCGGGCACAACAGAATTGCGTCAATATGACCGGAGAAGGCTCTAACACGCTGCGCCACGGTCTATCCCCTTGCCGGCCCGGGCGGCGGCAGATCGAGCGCGGCCAACACGGTCCTGGCGACCGCCGCGGCCACCTGCTCGGTGCGCTCCGGCGTATAATCGTCCCAACCCAGGCGGCGGCAGACGACCACCCGGGCGACGGCGAAGCCCAGGCACTGGCCGAGAATCGCATGCGCCTCGAGGATCACCTCGGGCGCCTCGGCCGGGCGGCCGCTGGCGGCGGCGACGATGGCGGCCAGTGCCCGATGCATGCGCTCGACGGCGCCCTCATAGATGATCGGGAAGGCATCCGACGGCATCGCGTATTCGCGCAAGACGAGGCCGGCGATCGGCCGCCGCGCGGCCTCGCCGATGAAGGTGAACAGCACCAGGCGCAGGAAGCCCGCTACCGCCTCGGCCACCGCCCGGCGGTCGCCACCGGCGGCGGCGAGCGCCGCCTCTAGCGCGTCGGCGGCCGGCCACACCCGACCCCGGATGCGGGCGACGATGTCCTCGATCACCGCCCGATAGAGCTGCTGCTTGCCGCCGAAATGGTAGTTGATCGCCGCCAGATTGACGCCGGCGGCGCGGGTGATCGCCCGCGTGGTGACGCCGTCATAGCCTTGCACCGCGAACAGGCCGAGGGCCGCGTCGATCAGCTGCTGGCGCGTGCCGTCGCCGCGTCCGCCGGCCTCCGGGTCGTATCCCGGCAGCTCGACCATACCTTTCTCCTCCGACAAGCATTCTAGATCAATCGATTGTTTAAGTCAAACGTTTGTTCGACGCGATGGGGCGGGGCACGGAGACGCGTGGACGGGGACCCGATTCGCTCCACAATCAAACGGCGACGGGGCAGCCTGGGCGCGCGCCCAGGCTGCGCCCGACAAGGACGTCAGCCGGCCCGTCTTCGCCGGGGGGGCGGCCGCCCGTCCCGGCGCCGACCACGGACGATGATCGCCCACCAGATGATGCATCCGGCCGCCGCCGCGGCGATGAACCAGAGCCAGGCCGTCCT
>JAZFQY010000151.1:0-28025 GCA_036445355.1 Alphaproteobacteria bacterium | reverse complement strand
CCGCACTCGCCATAGACCGCCGCGCCCCGCGCCACCGCGGCGCGGAGCCCGTCGCGGAAGCGCATATTCGCCGCCAGCCTGCCGGCATGCAATTCGGGATAACCGCCGGGCAGGTAGACGGCGTCGGCGTGCGCCGGCGGCGCCTCGTCGGCGAGGGGCGAGAAGAAGTCGAGCTCGGCGCCGGCGCGTCGCCAGCCGCGCAGCACCGAGGCGTAGGTGAAGGCGAAGGCCGCGTCGCTGGCGACGGCGATGCGCTGGCCCAGGGGCGCCAGGGGCACCGGGGGCCCGACGCCGTCCGCGGCCGCCGGCGGCCCGGCGAGGGCGCGCAGACGCTCCGTCTCCACATGGGCGGCGATGAGCTCGGCCGCCCGGTCGAGAAACTGGTCGAGCTCCCGGTGTTCGCCGGCCTGCACCAGCCCCAGATGCCGCTCGGGCAGGGCGAGCGCCGGCTGGCGCGGCACCAGGCCCAATAACGGCAACTCGGGCAGCGCCGCCGCCATCGCCGCCGCCAGCATGGAAGCGTGGCGCTCGCCGCCGATGCGGTTGAAGACGACGCCGGCGACGCGCACCTCCGCCCGGTGGCGGGCGAAGCCATGCACGAGGGCCGCCGCGCTCGCCCCCTGGCCGCGAACGTCGACCACCAGCACCACCGGCCAGCCGGTGATCGCCGCCAGGTCGGCGGTGGAGCCGGCATCGGCCCGCCCGTCGGCGAGTGCGCCGTCGAACAGGCCCATGACACCCTCGCACAGCACCAGCTCGGCGCCCTCGGACGCCTCGGCCACCAGCGCCGCCAGGGTCTCGTGTCGCATGGCCCAAGGGTCGAGATTGACGCAGCCGCGGCCGCAGGCGGCGGCGTGGAAGGGCGGGTCGATGTAGTCCGGCCCCGCCTTGGCGGCGGCGACCGCGACACCGGCGCGCGCGAAGTGGCGCAGCAGCGCCAGGGTGAGGGTGGTCTTGCCCGCGCCCGAGGCCGGCGCGGCAATGATCAGGCCGGGGGCGGGGGCCACGGCGGCTCAGGCGCCGAGACGGACGAGCACGAACAGCACGGCGGCGAGTTGGGCCAGGTTGAGCACGGTGCTGGCGCCGTGCAGGCGGCGGAAGCGCGCCTTGGCGGCGTCGTCGCCGGCCTCTGCGCGGTCGCGCAGGGCACCCGCGCGCGGCAGCATCACCCGGCGGGCCAAAATGGCCGCGACGGCCACCGCCGTGATGACGATGAACTCGACGCATGGCGTGACGGCGATGCCGCCAACGCCGCCAGCGCGACGATCCCGGCGACGCCGACCGCCAGGTGGTAGACGGGAAACACCTCGCGGATGAAGCGCCCGGCTTCCGGTTGCGGCAGCTTGGCGAACACCAGCGGCGCGAAGATGAAGCTGAAGAAGACCATGCCGCCGGCCATCAGCGCCGTCGCCACCAGTGCCAGCAGGCGCAGGGTCAGCCAGTCGAAGGTCATGGGTCGCTCACCCCGTCGCCCGGTCGCGGCCGAGCGGGTCGGGGTCTAGCTCGCGGCCGGCCAGGGCCCCCAGCCAGTCGAGGCCGGCACGCAGGCGCACCACCTCGCCGATCACCACCAAAGCCGGGGGTTCGATGGCGTGCCTGCGGGCCGCCGCGGCGGCGTCGCCCAATGTGGTCTCCACCACGCGCTGGCGAGGCGTCGCGGCGCCGGCGACGATCGCCGCCGGCTCCGCCCCGTCGCGGCCGTTTGCCATCAGCCGCGCCGCGATCGCGCCCAAATGCTTCAGCGCCATGTAGACGACGATCACCGGCGATCCCCTGGCGATCGCTTCCCAGTCGA
This sequence comes from Alphaproteobacteria bacterium, assembly GCA_036445355.1. Classification (GTDB taxonomy): domain Bacteria; phylum Pseudomonadota; class Alphaproteobacteria; order UBA6615; family UBA6615; genus JAZFQY01. The sequence goes on along the minus strand of JAZFQY010000151.1, from coordinate 26,230 downwards.
GGTCGTCGCCGGTGCCGGCGGTGTGGCCGGTGAGGAAAGTGACAGCGGAATTGAGGGCGCGGTGGGTGACCGGGATGCCGGCATAGGCGAGGCCGCCGGTGCCGGCGGTGATGCCGGGGACGACGCGAAACGGCACCCGCGCCGCCGCCAAGGCCAGGGCCTCCTCGCCGCCGCGGCCGAAGACGAAGGGATCGCCGCCCTTGAGGCGCAGCACCCGCCGACCCGCCCGCGCCAGTCGCACCAGTCGCGCCGAGATGTCCGGCTGGGTGGGCGAGGGCTTGCCGCCGCGTTTGCCGGCGAAGATCATTTCGGCCTCGCCGCGCGCGAGCTCCAGGATCCGCGTGTCCACCAATGCATCATGGATCACGGCTTCGGCGTTCCCGAGTGCGTGCAGGGCGAGGACGGTGAGAAGGCCCGGGTCGCCCGGCCCGGCGCCAACCAGCCACACCCAGCCGGGCTCGAATTCGGGCAGCGCGAAGGGTGGGCGCTCCATGTCCGCACGCTACATGGCGCCTCCTGCGCTGGCTAGAGCAGATCCGGGTCGATGAGAACCGCCTTGGGCGATTCATCGACCCGGTGGATCTGCTCCAAGTATTTGATATAGGGCGGATTCACGCGATTGATCGGGTCCCGCGATGCGGCCTCGATCAATCACGATCCTTTCTAGTGGCGCCGACTGGTGGCAGGTGCCGGGCGTCGATAGAATGGCCGCCATGGCGGCACGCAAGCCACATGGAGACCTGCGCAAGGGCTGGACCACCGGCGCCTGCGCCGCCGCCGCAACCCGCGCCGCCGCCGAGGCGCTCTTGACCGGCCACTTCCCGGATCCGGTATCGATTCGCCTGCCGAAGGGCGGGCGCGCCATCTTTGGCCTCACCCGGTGCAGACTTGCAAACGGCAGCGCCACTGCGGGCGTGGTCAAGGACGCCGGCGACGATCCGGACGTGACCAACGGCGCGCTCGTCCTCGCCACGGTGGAGCCGGGCGCGGCGGGTGCCGGCGTCACCTTCGCCGCCGGCGAGGGTGTGGGCACCGTGACCCTGCCCGGATTGCCCCTGGCCGTGGGCGAGCCGGCGATCACCGACGGCCCGCGGGCAATGATGCGCGCCGCCGTTGCCGACGTGGCATCGGAATATGGCGCGGCGAGCGACCTGCGCGTCACCATATCTGTGCCCGACGGCAGGGCGCTGGCGGCGCGGACCAGCAACCCGCGCCTGGGCATCAAGGACGGCATCTCGATCCTCGGCACCACCGGCATCGTCATTCCCTATTCGTGCTCGTCGTGGATTCACTCCATCCATCGCGGCATCGACGTGGCGCGCGCCGCCGGCATCGACCACGTCGCCGCCTCAACCGGGCGGACATCGGAGGCGACGGTGCAGCGACTGTACGGTCTCGCCGACACCGCCCTCATCGACATGGGCGACTTCGTCGGCGGCACGCTCAAATATCTGCGCCGGCACCCGATCCCGCGGCTCACCCTCGCCGGCGGCTTCGGCAAGGTATCGAAGCTGGCGGCGGGGCACATGGACCTGCACTCCGAGCGCTCGCAGGTGGACGTGGCCGGCCTAGCCGACATGTTGGCGTCCCTCGGCGCCGATGCGGCCACGGTGGCGGCGGCGCGGCGGGCGACGGGTGCGGGCGGTGTGCTCGCGCTCGCGCGGGAGGCGGGGCTGCCCCTCGCCGACCGGGTAGCCGCTCAGGCGCGCGCGGCGGTGCTGGCCGCGCTCGCCGGCGGCACGGATGTGGACGTGGTCGTAATCGACCGGTCGGGCGAAGTCGCCGGGCGTGCCGGCCCCTGACGCACGCGAGCGGGCACCCGCCCGGGTCCTGATCCTGGGCGGTACCGGCGAGGCACGCGCACTGGCGCGGGCCATCGACGCCCGCTTCGGCAATCGCCTCGAGATCGTCACCTCCCTCGCCGGGCGCACGAGCGCGCCGGCGCCGGTGCCGGGCCGGGTGCGAAGCGGCGGCTTCGGCGGCGCGCGGGCGCTGGCCGAGTATCTCGACGCCGAGTTCGTGGATCTGGTCGTCGACGCCACCCATCCCTTCGCCGCGGCCATCGCGGCCAACGCCCGCGCCGCCTGCGACACATCCGGCGTGCCTCGTCTGGTGCTTGCGCGTCCGGCGTGGAGGAAGCAACCCGACGATCGGTGGCACGCGGTCGCGGACATGCACGCGGCGGCGGCATGTCTGCGCCAGTTCGGGCGGCGCGCATTTCTTACCGTGGGGTCGAAGGGGCTCGCCGCTTTTGGGCGCCTGCCGGGCATGTGGTTCCTGGTGCGCCTGGTCGAGGCGCCGAACGCACCGCTGCACCAGTCCGCGCACGAACTCATCATCGCCCGCGGTCCGTTCGCAGTGGACGCCGAGACCGAACTCATGCGCCGGCACCGCATCGAGGTGCTGGTGACGAAGGCCAGCGGCGGCGGCGCCACCGCGGCGAAGCTGGCGGCGGCGCGCGGACTCGGCCTGCCGGTGGTGATGGTGCGCCGCCCGCCGCCCGAGCCGGGCCCGCACGTGGCCAGCGTCGAGGCGGCGGTGCGCTGGATTGCCGCGCATCTGTCCGAGGCCAAAGCTTGACGGCGCGCGCCTGCGCGTTTTTCCTGTACCCAAAGGAGGAGACGACCATGCGCCTGCTCGCGACCCTGGCGCTCCTATGCTGCATGGCGGCGGCGCCTGCCCTGGCGCAGGTCAATCTGCTCGCCAGCAATCCGCTCCTGGTCGCCGCCTACAAGGGCGACGCCGAGGAAACAAAGCGCCTGTTGAAGGCCGGAAGGTCGACCGAGACCTCCGATAACGAGGCGCGCACGGCGCTCATCTGGGCGTCGGTCGTCGGCCACGTCGACACCGTGGGCGTGATCCTGGAGTTCAAGCCGCGCCTCGACCACAAGGACGAGCTGGGCAACACGGCGCTGTTCTACGCCGCCGACCGGGGCCATGAGGGGGTGGTCGCGCGCCTCGTCGTGGCCGGCGCCGACGCCAACGTCGAGAACGGCCAGGGCATGGCGCCGCTTATGGCGGCGGCGCGCAACGGTCACGTGGTCGTGGCGCGGCTGCTGATCGACGCCGGGGCCGACGTCAACCAAACCGACTACACCGGCCGCACCGTGCTCGACTGGGCGCGCGGCGGCAGTGCGTCTCGATTGGGGCGACTGCTGCGACAGGCCGGCGCACGCTAGAGCGGATCCGGGTCGATGAGAATTGCCTTGGGCGATTCATCGACCCGGATCCGCTCTAGCGCACTACGCGGGCGCAGCAGGTGGTGGTGGTCGGCGGCGTAGAGCCGACTGTCGGCGAATGCGGCGGCGCCGAACACTCGCCCGACCAGGATCAGCGCCGTGCGCGTGATGCCGCTCGCCTTCACTTTCTCTCGGATGTCGGCGAGGGTGCCATGAATGAAACTCTCGTCCGGCCAGCCGACACGATAGGCGACCACCACCGGGCAGTCGGCGCCATAGCGCGGCGTCAGCGCGCGGACCACGTTGGCCAGGTTGTTGATCGACAGGTGGATCGCCATGGTGGCGCCGCTTTGCGCGAGTTCATCTAGCTCCTCGCCCGCGGGCATGGCCGAGGCGCGCACGGCGGTGCGCGTCAAGATCACAGTCTGGCTGACCCCGGGCAGGGTGAGCTCCTGCTTCAGCGCCGCGGCGGCGGCGGCGTATGCGGGCACGCCGGGCACCACTTCAGTGGCGATGCCCATGGCCTCGAGCCGGCGCAGCTGCTCGCCGATGGCGCCGTAGAGCGACGGATCGCCGGAATGAACCCGGGCCACGTCCTGGCCGGCGGCGTGCGCGGTCTCGATCTCGGCGATGATCTCGTCCAGATGCATGGACGCGGTGTCGCGGACCCGTGCCCCCGCCGGCGCCGCCGCCACCAGCTCCGGCGGCACCAGGCTGCCGGCATAGAGGCACACCGGGCAGCGCTGGATGAGCTCGCGCCCGCGCACGGTGATCAGGTCGGGCGCCCCCGGCCCGGCGCCGATGAAATAGACGGTCACGCCGCGTCTCCCGGGTCCGTCGGGTAGCCGCGAGGGGTGTAGACCCAGTCGCGCCCGCGATGGGAGAAGGCTCGGGTCTCGCTGTTGCCGACGATCAGCACCGTCAGCATGTCCACCGCCTCCGGATCGAGTTCGGCGAGCGTCACCACATCGACCGATTCTGCTTGGCGTCCGATGGCGCGCGCCACCACCACCGGCGTCGATGGCGGGCGATGCGCGAGCAGGATGTCACGGGCGGCGGGAAGCTGGCGCGTGCGCCGGTGGCTGCGCGGATTGTAGAGGGCGACCACGAAATCCGCTTCCGCCGCCGCGGTGAGCCGCCGCTCGATCGCCGGCCACGGCGTCATCAGATCGGAGAGGGAGATGGCGCAGAAATCGTGCCCCAGGGGCGCGCCGGCGCGCGCGGCGGCCATCTGCATCGCCGAGACCCCCGGCTCCACGGCGACGGCAAGGCGCCGCCAGGTCGGCTCCCGGTCCATGAGCTCGATGACCAGGCTCGCCAATGCGTAGATGCCGGGGTCGCCCGAGGCGACCAGCACCACCCGTTTTCCCTTGGCCGCCAGCTCCAGCGCCCGGCGCGCCCGCACCTCCTCCTCGCCGAGGGCGAAGGCGTGGTGCCGGGCGCCGGCCAGCGCGTCGCCCATGAGGTCGAGATAGGGGCCGTAGCCGACGGCGTCGCTCGCCCGTGTCGCCGCCCTGCCGGCCGCCCGCGTGCGCCAGTTTGCATGGCCCGGCCCGGTGCCAATAATGGTGAGGCTGCCGCGCGGGCGGCCGACCCGTTTGGGATCAATCGCCCTGGCCCGCGCGACGGCGCAGGTGGCGCGCGCCGATTTGCGCTTCGGTACCACCAGCACGCCGTCGGTACCCGCGGCGGCAAGGGCGGATGCTTCGGCCACGCCGTGGCAACCGACGGCGCGGAACACCTCCTCGGAGGGGTTGGCGAGGCGCGGCGTCTCTGCCTCGAGGCGTGTGGCGTCGAAAAATCGCGCCGGTACGCCCAGGGACACCGCCAGCGCCGCCACCGCCGGCTCGTCCTCCTTGAGGTCGAGGGATATCACACAGGCGACAGAGGCCGGCGCGAGGCCGTGCTCGGCCAGGGTGGCGCGGGCGAGTGTCTCCAGCTCCGCCGGCTCGGTGTCGCGCTCGCAGCCCACACCCAGTGCCAGGATCGGCGGGTGCAACACCAATTCATTTCTTGCCGCCGACCGCGCGCGATCGGTGACGCGGATCGCGAGCAGGGCGTCGTCGGAAAACTCGGGACCGGCGTCGGTGATCCAGGTTGGATCGCCGGCCTCGACCACGAGACGCACCGGCTCGCCGGCTAGGAGCGCCGCCGTCACCGCCTTCGCTGCCGGCGGGTCGGCGACGGTCCAACCGGGTGGCGGCGCGTCGAGGGCGAGGCCGAGCCGCGCCTCGCTGGCCGTAGTGACGGCTGCCATGCCGCCGGTTGCATCGGCAACCGCTTCGGCGAGGGCGTTGGCTCCGTGGTGCCCGCCCAGGAGCGGCACGGCGAAAGTGCCGTCCGCCGCCACGGCGACCACCGGCGGCTCGGCGTGCTTGTCGCCGAGGAGCGGCGCCAGGGCGCGGACGAGGATGCCGCCGGCGCACACGCCGACGATGGGCACGCCGGCCGCGAACAGGCTGCGCAGGTGCTCGGCGGCATCCCGGTACGGCACGTCGGCGCCGTCGACGCGATGCGCCAGACCGTGGATGTGGGCGTCGGGCAGGGCCGTGCGCAGGCGCCGCGCCAAGTCCAGGCCGGCGGGACTCAGTACGACGACCGCCGCACCACTTGGCACGCCTTGGCTCATAGCCACGCCTCGCCGCGACGGTGCATAAGGATCATGGAGAAATAGGGCACCGTGTCGGCCTCGACCTCGTCCAACGCCAGGATGCGCTGGCCGTCCATGGTGGCGTGCTCGATGTAGCGGGCGTGCGCGGCGAGCCCGAGCCTGTCCAGAATGCGCTTCACCTTGGCGAAATGGCGGCCGAGCTTGATGATCGCCGCCGCCTGCGTTTCCGCCAGCCGCACCCGCAGCTCCGCTTCGTCGAGGGTGGCCGGCAGCACCATGAGCACGTCGTCGCGCGCCGCCAGGGGTGCGGCCAGCATCGCCGACGCGGCGGTGAGCGAAGACACCCCCGGCACCACCTCCACCGGCCAATCGCGCGCCAGGCGTGCGAACAGATACATGAACGAGCCGTAGAAGAACGGGTCGCCCTCGCACAGAACGGCCACGTCGCGGCCCGCCGCCAAATGGCCGCCGATCTCCTCCGCCGCGCGGTCATAGATCTCGGGCGCGGGGAAGTTCCGGCGGTCCAGGGGCATGCGGATGGCGATCTCGGTCTTGCCGTGCGAAATGTGCGGCGCCGCGATGCGCCGCGCCAGGCTTTCGCCCTCCGGCGGCGCCGGGTAGGCGATGACGGGCGCCTCACGCAGAAGCCTTTGGGCTTTGACAGTAATGAGATCCGGATCGCCCGGACCCACGCCGATGCCGTAGACGGTGCCCTTGGGGCTGTTAGCCATTAGCAGTTAGCCATTAGCTGTCAGCGATCAGCCTTCAGCGTCTTCACAAATGCGTTCAGCATCCGTTTGACCTCATTCACAGAGGTGTCGAGAGTCTGGTGCGTACCTTCCGAGATGTACTCTAGGTCGCGCGCGGCCAGTAGGAGATACTCCAGCTCGCTGGCCGAACCCGACGCTATTTGACAGTAGCGCGCGAGTTCGCGTTCTGAGTCATGCCCACACCCTTCCGCGATATTCGCCGGAATAGAAATCGCAGCTCGCTGGGTTTGACTGATTAATGCGAAGCGTTCGTCGGTCGGGTAGCCACGTGTCGCACGATAAATCTCCAAAGCCAGCGCGTGTGCCTTGTGCCAGGCCTTGATCGTACGGAAGTCTCGCAAGAGTGATTTTCCTCTTCAAAATCACGTTTAACAGCTAACGGCTAACGGCTAACGGCTGACGGCCGACTGCTGACATCCAACGGCTTACATGCCGCCCATTGCGTCACCGGCAGCTTGGGTCGCCAGGCATGTTTCGTACCCAGCTTTTCCACCTCGGCAACCGAGATGCGCGTCAGCGCGCCGCCATATTGAGACTGTGCCGCGAGCAGTGCCGCCTCGCTGTCGAGGGTCACTGCGTTGGCGACGAGGCGCCCGCCGGGCTCGAGCGCCGACCAGCAGGCCTCGACCAGTCCGGGCGCGGCCACGCCGCCGCCGACGAAGATCGCGTCAGGCGGGTCGAGCGCGGGCAATGCCGCGAGCGCATCGTCGATGACGACGTGCAGGTCGGGCACGCCCAGGGCGGCGGCGTTCTGGGCGATCAGGGCGGCGCGCGCCGGGTCGCGCTCCACGGCGTGGGCGTGGCTGCCGGGTGCCGCGCGCAGCCACTCGATGGCGACCGAGCCGCATCCGGCGCCCAGATCCCACAGGCATTGCCCCGGCAAAGGCACGAGGGCGGACAGGGTCGCGGCCCGCACCACGCGCTTGGTGATCTGGCCGTCATGCACGAACGCGTCGTCGGGCAGGCCCGATGCGCGCGACAGCACAAGCGCGTTCGGGCCCGCCCGGCACTCCATGGCGATGGTGTTGAGGTCGGCGACGGTGCGCTCGCCCCAGCCTTCGGCGATAGCTGTGACGTATCTTTCCGCGGCGCCGTCCATGTGTTCGTGGACGGTGAGCTCGCTGGGGCCATAGCCGAGGTCCGTCAGCACCGCCGCCACCCTCGCCGGCGTGTGCCCATCCTCGCTCATGATCAACAGGCGTGCGCCGGGGGCCACGTGCAGCCTGACGAGGTCGAGGGGCCGCCCGTGCAGGGTGAGGCAGGTCGCCTCCTGCACCGGCCAGCCCATGCGCGCCGCGGCCAGGCTGAAGGCGCCGGGTGCCGGCAGCACACACATCTCGCCCCAGGGGAAATGCCGGCCCAGGGTGACACCGATGCCGAAGGACATGGGATCGCCGGTGGCGAGCACCACCACGCGTTTGCCGCGCCGTGCCTCAATGTCGGCCAGCGTGTCGGCGAGCGGCTGACGCCAGGTCAGGGTCTCGGCGCCGTTCACCGCCGCCGCGGCCAGCGCCAGATGGCGCTCGCCACCGATCAGCACCTCGGCGCCTTCGATCAGGGCGCGCGCCGCCGGGGTGAGGGCGTCGAGGCCGTCCTCTCCCAATCCGACGATGCTGAGCCAGGGGGTCACGGCGCTCCGCCCGCGAGCGCGTTCACCGCCGCCGCGGCCATGGCGCTGCCGCCGCTGCGGCCCTCCAGCGTGATATGGGGCAGGTCCGAGTCCGCGAGCGCCGCCTTTGCCTCCGCCGCGCCGACGAAGCCGACGGGAAAGCCCAGCACCAGCGCCGGGCGCGGCCATCCGGATCCGAGCCCCTCCAAGAGGCGGAACAGGGCGGTGGGCGCGTTGCCGATGGCGACCACCGCGCCCGCGAGCCAGGGCGGCCAACGCTCCACCGCCGCCGCCGTGCGGGTCATACCGCGCCGTGCCTCGGCGAGGTCGAGGGTGCAGAGGATGCGCCCGCCCGCCGGCAGGCGCCCGATGCCATCGGCGGTCATGCGGGTGTCGGCGAGCACGAGAGCGCCGCCGGCGAGCGCCCCACGGCCGATCTCCCCGGCGCCGTTGGAGGCGCGCAGGTGGCGGATCACCTCCGGCTGACCACAGGCGTGGACGATACGCAGCGCCACCGCGTGCAGGTCCGCCGGCACCCCCGACAGGTCGATGGCGGCGCGCACCAACTCGAACGAGCGCTCATAGATGGCCGGCGGCTCGCGGATATAGTCGAAGCGGGGGTTCATCGCGGGTACATCACCAAGACTCATTCGGCGGCACCCTCGGCCGGAACGTCGGCCAGGGTCTTGGGACCCAAGGGATGGTCGGCGTGAGGGTAGGGGTGATGGTGGCCGTGGGCGCCGTGGTCGTGGGCATGGCCGACGCCGATTCCCTCGACGTGATGGTGGTGGCTGCGTTGGGCGAGGCCCACCTCGTCCTCGAAGCCCAGCACCTGCTCCCGGTATTTGCACAACTGGCAGTTCATCACGTTGGCGCCGTCTAGTATCTCCTGCACGCGCTCGACGAGGGCGTCGAGCACCAGTTTGTGGTCACCCAGATAGGGCGCCTTGACGAACTGGATTTCGGGATGCGCCGCCGCCGCCAGGTCCGTGTGCGCGTAGATGCGCCGCACCAGGACGCCGGTGAACAGGAAATAGGGAAAGACGACGATGCGCCGAAAGCCCAGCTTCGCCGCATACGCCAAGGCCGGGTGAACGAGGGGAAAGGTAACGCCGGAATAGGCGGTCTCGCCCCAGCCGAAGCCCAGCCCCTCCCACAACATGCGCGCGACCTTGGCGATGTTGGCATTGGCATCGGGATCGGAGGTGCCGCGCCCCACCGTGAGCAGGAGGGTGTCGTAGCGCGCAATCGGCGCGCCCTCGGCGTCGGCCGTCGCGACCGCACCGGTTATGCGCGCGCCGGCGGCGCGCATGAGTTTGATATCGAGACCGAGGTCACGGCCGTACTGAATCACGAGTTCGGGGTGTTGGGCGGCGTATGTGTTGAGCACCGAGGGGATGTCGTTCTTGGTGTGGCCGGCGGCGAACAGCATGCCGGGCACCGCCAGCACCCGGCCGACGCCGCGCGCGCGCAGGCGGTCGAGCCCGCCGCGGATGACTGGGGTGGCGAATTCGAGGAATCCGTATTCCGTCTCGTATGACGTCAGCCGGCGGCGCAGGGTCGCCGCGACGGCGGCGAATTCCTCGATCGCGCGCGGGTCGCGGCTGCCGTGGCCGCAGAGCATCACCCCGGTCTTGGCGACCATGAGCGATCCTCCTCTGGTATCGGGCGATTGACGATGCCGCGCTCGGCCGCCATCCTCGCCGCAGCATGCCTCTCCCCGGTCCCGAGCTCACCGGCGGCGCGGCGCCGCTGTTTGTCTTGATGCTGGCGCTCGCCCTCGACGCCGCTTTCGGCGGCATACGGCCGGTCTTTCGCTACCTGCCCCACCCGGTGGCGGTGATGGGCGCCGGCATCGGCTGGTTCGACCGCCGCCTCAACCGCGAGAAGCGCAGTTGGCGCGCGCGCGCCGTACGCGGCGCCGTCGCCGCCTTGGTCATGGTGGGTCTGTCGATCCTCGCCGGCTGGGGCATGGCGGCGCTCGCCCGGGCGCTTCCCTATGGCTGGCTGCTGGAGCTCCTGGTGGTGACGGTCCTCCTCGCCCAGCGCAGCCTGTTCGTGCATGTGCACGCCGTGGCGCGCGGCCTGGTGCGGGAGGGCGCGGACGGCGGCCGCGCGGCGGTGCGCCACATCGTCGGCCGCGACACGGCGAGCCTCGATGGCCACGGCGTCGCCCGCGCGGCGATCGAGAGCCTGGCCGAGAACTTCGCCGACGGGGTGGTGGCGCCGGTGTTCTGGTATGCGCTGCTCGGCCTGCCGGGGCTGGTCGCCTACAAGTGCGTCAATACCATGGACAGCATGATCGGCCACCGAACCGAGCGCCACGCCGCCTTCGGCGCCACTGCGGCGCGCCTCGACGACGCGGTGAACGCGATACCGGCGCGCCTCGCCGGCGTGCTCATCGCCGCCGCGGCGGCCTTCGCCCCCGCCGTCCGGCCGGCGCGGGCGTTCAAGGTGATGCTGCGCGACGCGGGCAAGCACCGCTCCTTCAATGCCGGCTGGCCCGAGGCGGCCATGGCCGGCGCCCTGGGCGTCGCCCTCGCCGGCCCGCGCCGCTATGGCGGCGAGGCGGTCGCCGACCCCTGGATCGGCGACGAATTTGACGCCCGCGCCGGCGTCTGGGACATCCATCGTGCGCTCTACCTCTTCATCGTCGCATGTCTCATGGACTTCGCGATGGTTGCGATCCTGTTCGCCCTGCGGCTGGGCCTGTGAGCGGGCGGCCGCGCGCGATGGCGAACAGCCGGTCCAGATCCAGGTGGCGCTGCAAATGGTCGGCCAGCCGGTCGAGCGTGTCGTCGATGATCGCCTCGTAGGATCGATCGCCGGCGCGCGCCGCACCGAGCTCGGCAAGAAGCGCGCGCCGGAATTCGTCCGATGCGAATAGGCCGTGCAAGTTCGTGCCGGCGGCGAGACCATCGGCCGAGCGCGCACCCTCCGGCCGGCCCGCCAGCTCCAGCATGGGCCGCGCCAGGTCCGGGCCGGTGGTGCGGCCCATATGCATCTCGTATCCGGAGACCGCGGCACCGCTGGCGATGTCCTTGCCGCGCGCCTCGGCCAGGGTCTTGTCGCCGGTGATCACCGTTTCCACGTCCAGCAGGCCGAGCCCGTCCGCGGCACCGGGCGTGCCCTCGATACCGTCCGGGTCTGCGATGCGCCGCCCGAGCATCTGGTATCCGGCGCATAGGCCGATCACCCGCGTGCCGCGCCGGTACGCGGCGCGGATGTCGATGTTCCAGCCCTCGCGCCTGAGGAATTCGAGGTCGGCGAGGCTCGCCTTCGATCCCGGCAGGATGATCAGGTCGGCCGTGACCGGCAGCGGCCGGCCCGGCGGCACGATCTCCAACTGCACCCCCGGCTCGGCGGCGAGGGGATCGAGATCATCGAAGTTGGCGATGCGCGGCAGTCGCGGCACGGCGACGTGGATCGCGCCGGCGTTCGCGCCGGCTTGGGCCCGGGAATCGAGCGCCACCGAATCCTCGGCCGGCAGCCGCCCTGCCGCGGCGAAGTGGGGGACGACGCCCAGGCAGTCGAGCCCGGTGCGGACGCCGATGACGCCGAGCGCGTCGTCGAACAGGGATACATCGCCGCGGAACTTGTTGACGAGGTAGCCGTGCACCAGTCGCCGCTCGGATGCCTCCAACAGGTCCCAGGTGCCGATGAGACTCGCCAGCGCGCCGCCACGCTCGACGTCGGCAACGATCAACACGGGTACCCGCGCCGCGACGGCGAAGCCCATATTGGCGATGTCGCCGGCGCGCAGATTGACTTCGGCCGGGCTGCCCGCGCCCTCGACCAGGATCAACTCGGCGTCCTCCGAGAGGCGGGCGAAGCTCTCCAACACCCGCGGCATCAGGCGCGGCTTCAGCGCGTGGTAGTCACGGGCGCCGGCGCGACCCTCGACCCTTCCCTGGACCACGACCTGGCTGCCGGTCTCGCCCTCGGGCTTCAGGAGCACCGGGTTCATGTCGACCGTGGGCGCGGTGCCGCAGGCGCGCGCCTGCAGCGCCTGTGCCCGGCCGATCTCGCCGCCCGCCGCGACGGCGGCGTTGTTGGACATGTTCTGCGGCTTGAACGGCCGCACCGTCAGCCCCCGTCGCGCAAAGGCCCGGCACAAGCCGGCGACGATCAGCGACTTGCCGACATGGGAGCCGGTGCCCTGGATCATCAGGGCCGGGGTGGCGCTTATGTCATCGCGGTCTGGCAAGGGCATCGCGCAGGGATTTGGCGTGGGGGTTGTTGATGCTCGGGTTGGTGGTGATGTCCTTGGAGCCGAGGCGCTGGCCGTAGTAGATCAGGTTCCAGTCGTCGCGCGGCTCGATATAGGCACCGTCGAAGGCGCCGCCGGCGAACAGGCCACGGCTGCGCGCGTAGGTCCAAACATCGGCCCCGACCGCGGCGGTGGTCTGCGCGCCCAAGCCGGCGCCGATAGGGCCGACGGCGATCTCTACTTCGGCGCCCAATGTCAACTTGCGGCGCAAAATCGAGTCGAGTCCCTTCTCCGTATTGACCACCAGCATCACTTCCGAGACGGAGCCGCCGATCTGCAATCCGATCGAGGCCTCGCCAATGGTGATGAAGGCGGGCGAGCTCCAGCCCCCGTCGGCCATGCGCGCCAGCAGCACGCCGCTGCCGCCAGCGGCGCCGACGATAAAGCCGCCCTTGATCAGGGCCGGGACGATGAGCACGCCGCGCGCCTTCGCCAAGGCGCTGGCCAGGTTGGGTCCGATCTGCTTGTCCCTAAGCAGGGTTTCGACGGTGACGACGGCCTCGTCCACCAGCTGGTGCGGCTTGTCGGCCTCGACGGCGGCGGCGGGCGCCGTGCCGGCGGCGAGAAGCGCAAGTGCGATGAAGGGCGTGAGTCTCATAGTCATGATTCCATCTCTCCTGTGTTGCACGGGCTGCGGTCCTCCCGAATGCGTCGCCTCCATTGGGCGGTTAGAACTCGATGCCGGGCTGCGCCTTGATGCCGGCGCGGAACGGATGCTTGACCAGGGTCATCTCCGTCACCAGGTCGGCGGCCTCGATCAGCGCCGGCGACGCGTTGCGCCCGGTGACTACGACATGCTGGTCGGGCGGCTTGGCCGACAGGCCGGCCAGCACCTCGGCGAGCGGCAGGTAGTCGTAGCGCAGCACGATATTGAGCTCGTCCAGTATCACCAGCCGATAGGACGGATCGGCGAGCATGTCCAGCGCCGCCTGCCAGGCGGCACCGGCGGCGGCGATGTCGCGGTCGCGATCCTGGGTCTCCCAGGTGAAGCCCTCGCCCATCACCCTGATCGTGATCAGGTCGTCAAAACGGGCCAGGGCGTCGCGCTCGCCGGACGCCCAAGCGCCCTTCACGAATTGCACCATGCCCACCTTTTGGCCGTGGCCGAGCGCACGCAGGGCTAGGCCCATCGCCGCCGTCGTCTTGCCCTTGCCCTTGCCGGTGTGGACGATGAGGAGGCCCTTCTCCATGGTCTTGGTAGCGAGCATGCGGTCGCGCGCCGCCTTTTGCTTGCGCTTTTTCTCTGCATGGCGGGCATTTACGTCGGTGTCGATCATGACGCTTCACCGGCAAGCCGTATCAAGTCGCCATGGGCGCTGTTGGAGCGTGGCCGCCACAGGCCGCGCTCCTCCGCCTCCAGGAGGCGCGCCGCCATCTCGGCGAGCGCCGCGGGGTTGTGTCGGGCGATGAAGCCGCGCACCGCCGCGTCGCCAATATAGGCGTCGTAGACCAGGTCGAACTGATGGTCCTTCACGCAGCGCGCCGTGGCGGCGAAGGCGAACAGGTAATCCACGGTCGCCGCCATCTCGAAGGCGCCCTTGTAGCCGTGGCGCATGACGCCTTCGATCCATTTCGGATTGACCACCCGCGCGCGCACCACGCGCGCCACCTCGTCCTCCAACGCGCGCACCTTGGGCGCGAAGGGACGCGAATGGTCGTTGTGATAGGCGGCGGGCTGGTCGCCTTTGAGGTTACGCACCGCCGCCACGAGCCCGCCTTCGAACTGGTAATAGTCGTCGCTGTCGAGGAGGTCGTGCTCCCGGTTGTCCTGATTGTGGACCACGGCCTGGACCGCCTTCAGCCGGCGCTCGAAGCTCGAATGGGCGGCGACGCCCTCTGCGCCGGCGCCATAGGCGTAACCGCCCCAGGCGATGTAGGCGCGGGCGAGGTCGGCGTCGTCCCGCCAGCCGTGCTCGTCGATGAGCGCCTGCAGGCCCGCCCCATAGGCGCCGGGCTTGGAGCCGAAGATCCGCCAGGTGGCGCGGCGTAGGGCATCCGGTGGCGCGACGCCGGCCTCGATCAACGCCGCCTCGTCGGCGGTGACGCGCTGGGCGATGGGGTTGTCGTCCGGGCCCTCATCCTCCAGTGCAGCCACCGCACACACCGCCGAATCGAACAGGTCGATGAGATTGGAAAACGCATCGCGGAAGAAGCCGGAGACGCGCAAGGTCACGTCCACCCGCGGCCGGTCGAGGACCGACACCGGCAGCACCTCGAACCCCGTCACCCGGCGCGATGCCGCGTCCCATGTGGGGCGGCAGCCGATGAGTGCCAGGGCCTGCGCCACGTCGTCGCCGCCGGTGCGCATGTTGCTGGTGCCCCAGGCGGTAAGCGCCATCGCCCGCGGCCAGTCGCCGTGGTCCTGGGCGTAGCGCTCGACCAGCAGCGCAGCCGATTTCCAGCCGAGTTGCCAGGCCGCCGGGGTGGGCACGGTGCGCGTGTCGATGGAATAGAAGTTGCGCCCTGTGGGCAGCACGTCGGGCCGGCCGCGGGTCGGCGCGCCGCTGGATCCGGGAGCGACAAAGCGCCCGTCGAGCCCGGCGAGGAGTCCCGCCATCTCCTCCGCGCCGCACGCCGCCACGGCGGGGCGCAGGCGCGTCTC
Organism: Alphaproteobacteria bacterium; assembly: GCA_036445355.1. GTDB lineage: Bacteria > Pseudomonadota > Alphaproteobacteria > UBA6615 > UBA6615 > JAZFQY01. The sequence goes on along the minus strand of JAZFQY010000151.1, from coordinate 11,189 downwards.
CACCTCCTCGAGAACGGCGCCGGTGCACGTCCAGGCCGGGTCCGGTCGGGTATCGCCGGCGACCAGACCGCGCGCCAGCTGCTCCAGGCGTTCCACCGTATCCCCGGTGCTGCGCCACGCGGCGCCGTTCATCAGCGGCGCCGGCTGCGGGCCGTTCCAAGGCGCAGCCAAGTCGCAGTCCAGGGGATCGAGGTCGAGCCCCAGGTCGGCGGCCAGTGCGCGGTTAAGGGAGGCGTCGCTGGGTGCCGTGCCGCGCGGCAGGCGCGCCAGCGCCACCAGCAGGTCGGTCAGCTGGTCGCCCGCCGGCGAGACGCCGAAGACGTGCAGACCGTCGCGGATCTGCATCTCCTTCAGCTCGCACAGATAGGCGTCGAGCTTGGAAAGCGCCGCGTCCTCGTCGTCGATGCGGACGATGCCCAGCTCGCGGTCGAGGTGGGTGGACTGCACGAGCTCCAGGATGTCGCGGCGCAACACGGGTAGGCGCCGCGGGTCGAGGGTCGCCGCTTCGTAGTACTCGTCGACGAGCAGTTCCAGATCCTTCAAGGGCCCGTAGCTCTCGGCGCGGGTCAAGGGCGGCGTCAGATGGTCGACGATCACCGCTTGCGCCCGGCGCTTCGCCTGGCTGCCCTCGCCGGGGTCGTTGACGATGAAGGGGTAGAGGTGGGGCATGGGGCCCAGGGCCGCCTCCGGGAAGCATTCCTCGGAGAGCGCACACGCCTTGCCGGGCAGCCATTCCAGATTGCCGTGCTTGCCCATATGGACGATGGCGTGGGCGGCGAAGGCGTGGCGCAGCCAGGCATAAAAGGCGAAGTAGCCGTGCGGCGGCGTCAGCGCCGGGTCGTGGTAGCTCGCCGCCGGGTCGATGTTGTAGCCGCGCGCCGGCTGCAGGCCGATGACGACGTGGCCGCAGCGAAAGGCCGGGATGGCGAACGCTTCCTTGTCCTTCATGTAGAGCGGATCGGAATGGGGCTCGCCCCAGCGCGCGCGCACTTGCGCCTGCACCGCGTCGGGCAGCGCCGCGAAAAACGCATCGTATCGGGCGCGCGGCAGGGTCTCGCGCACGGCGCGCCCGGCGACGGTCGCGTTGGTGGGGCCGGCGCCGAGGCGGCGCACCAGCGCATCGCCGTCCGCCGGCACGTCCGCCACCGCGTATCCTGCCGCCTCGAGGGCACGCAGGACGGTCACGGTGGCGGCGGGGGTGTCGAGGCCTACGCCATTGCCCATGCGGCCGTCGCGGTTGGGGTAGTTGGCGAGCACCAAGGCCACCCGGCGCTGTACCGCCGGCGTCGCCCGCAGGCGACACCAGTTGGCGGCGAGGCGCGCGGTGAATTCGATGCGGTCGGGCACCGGGTCGTAGGCGACGATGTCGGCCTCGGTGAGGACGTCGCGCCGCGTCACCCCCTTGAAGGAGACGGCGCGGGCGAGCACCCGCCCGTCCACCTCCGGCAGGGCGACGTTCATGGCGATGTCGCGCGGCGACAGGCCGTTCGTCGTCGAACGCCACTGTTCCTCGCTACCGCCGGAGAAGACGACCTGCAGCACCGGGCAGTCGCTGCCGTCGAGGGGCGACGCCGCGCCCGGCGCGCCGGGACGCGCGACCGCGAAGCCGGTGGTGTTGAGGATGATGTCCGGCGGTGCTGCGGCAAGGAGCTCGCGGATGGTCGCCGCCGCCGGCCCATCGCGCAGGCTGGCGGCGAAGATGGGCAGAGGCCTGAGCCCGGCCTCCATGAGCGCCGCCACCAGCGCGTCCACCGCCGCCAGGTTTCCCGCCTGCTTGAGCGCCCGGTAGAAAACAATTGCCGCCAGCGGTGCCGTGTCCAGGCCCCGCGCGCGCCATTCCGCCTCGAGTCCGTCCAAATCCGGCTGCGCCACGTCCGGCCAGTGGAGCCCGGCGCGCAGGAGCGGCGCCGGTTCGCGCCATTCGCCCTTGCGGCCGTTGAGCGTCGCCGCATAGGCGAGAAAGCTGGCCGCGTTGTCGACGCCGCCATTGACCAGGAACTGCCACAGACGGTGCGCCGCGTCGCGCGATAGGGTGGTGAAGCCGTCCAGCTCGGCGTCGGGCTGGTCGTCGCCGGGCAGGAAGGCGACCGGGATGTTTTCCGTGCGACAGGTGGCGGCGATCTGGTCGACGCCGTAGGGCCAGTAGCCGCGCCCGCCGAGCACGCGCACCACCACGAGCCTTGCGTGGCGCACCGTTTTTTCGACATAGAGATCGACCGACAGATTGTGGCCGAGGCGCATCAGATTGGCGAGGCGCAGGCTGGGTACGGCCGCCGCCGTCTCGACCCGTGCGCGCTGAGCGGTGGCGAGGCAGGCGATCTCCGTATCGGCGGCGCTGAGCACGACGATGTCGCCCGGCGTCTGGGCGAGGTCGACAGCCGCGCTGCCGTCGCGTATCTCGCCAGGCTTGGTCGCCAGCAGATGCATCGGCGTGTGCCTAAGTCGCTTCGATGGCGGCGGCGACCGCCGCCCGGTCGAGCCCGGCGCGCCCGATCACCACCAGCCGCGATCGCCGCGCCTCGCCCGGCGCCCAGGGCCGATCGAAGTAGTGCTGCATGCGCTCGCCTACTCCCTGCACCACTTGGCGCATGGGCTTGCCGGGCACGTCGAGGAAGCCCTTGACGCGCAGGATGTCGTGCGCCCGCGCCGCCGCGGTCAGGCGCGCCACCAGCGCCGCCGGGTCGGCCACCGGGCCCGGCGCCAGGGTGAAGCTCGTGAAGTCGTCGTGGTCGTGCTCGGTCTTGCCGTCGTGGTGGCTTGGGCGGGTGCCGAGGTCGTCCTCCGCCGCGGCATCGAGCCCCAGCAGGACGGAAGGCGGCACCGCGCCATGCACGGCGCCCAGGGTCTTGACCGCCGGGCGCAGATGCGCGGCGACTGTTTCTTGTACGGCGCCCAGGGCCGCGCCGTCGACCAGGTCGGTCTTGTTCAACACCACCAGGTCGGCGGCGGTGAGTTGGTCCTCGAACAGCTCCTCCAGGGGACTCTCGTGATCGAGCGCCGGGTCGGCGGCGCGTGCGCGGGCCGTCGCCTCCGGGTCCGGGGCGAAGCGTCCCTGGGCGACGGCCTCGGCGTCGATGACCGCGATGACGCCGTCGACCGTGACCCTGCTCCTCACCTCCGGCCAGGCGAAGGCCTTGATCAGGGGCTTGGGCAGGGCCAGGCCCGAGGTCTCGATGATGATGTGCTCGGGCGGCGCGCTGCGCGCGAGCAGCATCTCGATGGTCGGCAGGAATTCGTCGGCGACGGTGCAGCACAGGCAGCCATTGGCGAGCTCCACCACCTCGTCCTCGCCGCAGCCGCCGCAGCCGAGCAGCAGCTCGCGGTCGACCCCCAGCTCGCCGAACTCATTGATCACCAGCGCCAGCCGGTATCCGTTCGCGTGCGCCAAGAGATGGCGGATGAGGCTGGTCTTGCCGGCGCCCAGGAAGCCGGTGACGACCGTGGCCGGGATCCTTCTCATGCGGTTAGAGCCTTGTCCGGCCAGATTGAACCACTCTGACGGAGCGATTTTGCGCCCAGACCAAGCACAGGCGCGAAGGGCGTATCGGCAATACGGCCGAGCGGCTGTACGCCGGCATGGGCGCAAAAGCGCTCCGTCCCTTCGGGTTTTCGACCGGCGGGCGCCCAACGGCGAGACGCTCTTGGCCGATGCCCCACATCGCCCGGCGCGCGCCTCACCGCTGGACCGCCGCGCCGGTTGAGAAACAGAATTGTTTCAATCTGGCCGGATTAGGCTCTTGGTCCTTCATCACCATGGGCAGGCCGGCGGCGAGGAAGACGACGCGCCCGGCGGCGGCGGCCACGGCCTGGTTGAGCCGTCCGTGGGCGTCACGAAAATCGCGCGCCAGCTTGTTCTCGGGCACGATGCCCAGCCCGACCTCGTTGGCCACCAGCACCACCGGGCCAGGCGTGCGCGCGAGGGCATCGATGAGATGCGCCGTCTCCGCCTCCGGGTCGCGGCCGTCGGCCATGAGGTTGCTGAGCCAAAGGGTGAGGCAGTCGACGACCACCGGCACATGGGCGTGGGATTGGCCGGCAAGCGCTCCGGCGAGGTCGAGGGGCTCCTCGACGGTGCGCCAAGCATCGCCGCGCCGGGCGCAATGCTCCGCGATTCGCGCCGCCATCTCGGCGTCGCCGGCCTGGGCGGTGGCGATGTAGACCGGGCGCGCCCGGGCGCCGGCCGCGGCAATGTCCTGGGCATAGGCGCTCTTGCCCGAGCGCGCGCCGCCCAACACCAGGGTGATTTTCGGAAGCACTGGCACACTTGTTGACATGACACTCCCCTCCGCCCGAGGTGCGCAGTCACGACCTTTGCGTCGAGGAGGTCTCCTGGCTCGGGGTCATCGGTCCGCGGCAGCCTTCCCGGCTTCGGCATGATGCCGAGGCCAGTGGCGTTGGTGCCGGGACCTCGCCGCTCACAGTTGCGGGGGCAGCGCCGGGATTGGCGAGAACGACTCGCCGCACCGGTCTTCCCTGTCTCGACGCGGGCGCGACCCTATCACGCCCGCCACGCGTCCGTCACCGTCCGCGCTGTGGATAATTGCGTCAGGCCGTCGCCACCTGATTGACCCGGACCACGATCCAGTGGTCGCGCGGGTCGTCGGCGGTGCCTTCGAGGTGGTCGATGCGGGTGAGGGAGCAGTTGTCGATGGCAAACGCGAACGCCTGCTCCGGGTCGAGCCCCAAGGCGAGACCGAGGGCGGCGCGGATGCTGCCGCCATGGGCGACGCAGACGATGTCGCGCCCGCGATTGTCGCGCGTCAGGCGCGTCACCGCCGCCCGCACCCGCTGGATGAGCTCGGCGAAGGTCTCGCCGCCGGGGGGCCGGCTGTGCGCCGGCGCCAGCCAGAATGCGTGGCGCGCGCCGAGCTCGGCGAATACCTCGGCGCGCGTCCGGCCCTGCCAGTCGCCGAAATTCTGCTCGGCGACGGCGGGCTCGACGATGGGCTCGGGCAGGTCGCGCCCGGCGGCGCGGATGGCGTCGGCGGTCTGACGTGTGCGTTGGAGGTGGCTGGTGACGAGCACCGCGCGCTTCGGCAGCAGGGCGGCGAGGGCGGAGAAGGTCGTCCGGTCGCTCGTGTCGCAAGGCGGGTCGTCCTGGCCGTAGATGCGCCCGCCCGTCGCCGTCACCGGTGCGTGGCGCACCCACCACCAGCGGGTGGTGGTCACGGCGCCAGCAGCGCGGAGAGGGCGAGCAGCATGGCGGTCTCGGCCGCCTGCTGTACGGCGCCAAGCATGTCGCCCGTGTGCCCGCCGAGCTGCCGCGCCGCCAGCGCGGCGATTGCGCCGGCGGCGAGCGCCCCGACGGCGAGGGCCAGGACCACCGCCGGCCAGCCGTAGGCGCCCAGGAGCGAGGCGGCGAGCGCCAGCGCCAGGATCACGGCGACGGCGGCGGCGGCGGGCTTCGGTCGCCCGGCATCGGCACCCAGTCCGTCGGCGCGCGCCGGCGGCAGTTGCAGCATCACCAGGGGCATCGCGGCGCGGCTGGCCGCACCGGTGGCGGCGAGCGCTGCCATTGCGGCGAGGGGCCCCGCGCCGCCGATGGCGGCGAGCGCGGCGGCCTTGAGCCCGACGACGAGGACGATCGCCAGGGCGCCATAGGCGCCGATGCGGCTGTCGCGCATGATCGCGAGCTTGGCGGCACGGTCGCGCCCGCCACCCAGCCCGTCGGCCAGATCGGCCAGGCCGTCCTCGTGCAGGGCGCCCGTCGCCAGGATGACGACGCCTAGGGCGATGAACGCCGCCGCAAGCGCCGGCAGACCGAGCGCCGCGGCACCTAGATATGCGAGGCCACCGGCGAGGCCGAGGGCGGCACCGACGACCGGGAAGGCCCAGACCGCCGCCGCGATGCCGGCTCCGTTTACGGCCTCGGTCGGCAATTGTGTCAGGAACGCGACCGCCAGCCTCAGCTCGGCGCCAAGGCCGCCCCCCGGGCCGCCCCCCGGGCCGCCTGTCGGCGCCGGCGTTTCGCCCGGATTTTCCCTGGTGTCCATGGGCCGGTTATAGGACAAGTGCCGCATATCCGCGACCAGCCCAGCCCGACGCCGTGCCCTTCCCGCAGCCCGACACCCTCGCAGACATTGGCGCCCTCGTGGCCGCCATGCCGGGGCCGGATGGCGCCAACGCCAGTGCCGCGGCGCAGCGCGAGGTGCGGCTCACCAAGCCGCCGGGCGCCCTCGGCCGGCTCGAGCGCCTGGCCCAATGGCTCGCCACCTGGCAGGGGCGCCAGCCGCCGCGGGTTGCGCGCGCGCTCGTGGTGGTCTTCGCCGGCAGTCACGGCGTCACCGGCCAGGGCGTCTCCGCCTATCCGGCCACGGTGACGGCACAGATGGTGCGCAATTTCGAGGCGGGCGGTGCGGCCATCAACCAGATCTGCCGCGCCGTCGGCGCCGAGCTGCGTGTCGTCGACCTGGCCGAGACGCCGACGCGCGACTTCACCCAAGGCCCGGCGATGGACGAGGCCGCGTGCGCCGCGGCGGTGGCGGCCGGCATGGCGGCGGTGGAGGACGGGATCGACCTCCTCGCGGTCGGCGAGATGGGGATCGGCAACACCGCCGCCGCCGCCGCCATCTGCCACGCGCTATTCGGGGGCGAGGCGGCGGACTGGACCGGTCCCGGCACCGGCGTCGCGGGCGCGGCGCTGGCGCGCAAGGTGGCGGCCGTCGCCGAGGGTGTCGCCGTCAACCGGACGGCGCTCGGCGACCCGCTTCAGGTGCTGCGCTGCCTGGGCGGGCGCGAGATCGCCGCCATGACCGGCGCGATCCTGGCGGCGCGGCTCGGGCGCGTGCCGGTGCTCCTGGACGGGTATGTGACGGGCGCGGCGGCTTCGGTCCTGCATGCGCTGGATCCAGGCGCGCTGGACCACTGCGTCGCCGCGCATTGTTCGGCCGAGCCGGCGCACCGGCGGCTCCTGGAAAAGCTGGGGCAGGAGCCCTTGCTCGACCTCGGCATGCGCCTGGGCGAGGCGACCGGCGCGGCGCTGGCGATCGCGCTCGTGCGCGCCGCCGCCGAGTGCCATACGGGCATGGCAACCTTCGCCGAGGCCGGGGTCGCGGACAAGGATGAATAGGGACGCCCCTACTCCCCCGTCTGCAACAGGGCGCCGGAGCGCCGGGCGGCGCGGAAGCTCCACAGGAAGGCGAGGATGCCGAGGGTGAGATAGAGGACGTTCAGCGCCGCCGCGCCGGCCAGCAGATCCCAGCGGAAGACCTGGTCGAACAGCACCGCGCGCATGCCCTCGAAGACGTGCGCCATGGGCAAGGCCCAGGCCACGAGCTGCAGCCAGGCGGGCAGGACCTCCACCGGATAGTAAATGCAGCTCACCGGCGCCAACATGAAGATGGCGAGCCAGGCCAGGCTCTCGGCGCCGAGCCCGATGCGCAAGAGCAGTGCCGTCACCAGCGCGCCGACTGCCCAGCCCATGACCAAGAGATTGACGAAGAAGGCGATCAGCGGCAGGCCGATTTCGAAGATGTTGTAGGCGTAGAGCGGAATCGCCAGCAGCACCGCGGGCACGATGCCGATCACCGTGCGGATAATGCTGATGCACATGAGGGCGAGCACCAGCTCCATCGGCCGCAAAGGGCTCACGAACAGGTGGCCCAGATTGCGCGACCACATCTCCTCGAGGAAGGAGATCGAGAAACCGAGCTGGCCGCGGAACAGGACGTCCCACAGCATCACCCCTGACAGGAGTACCCCCGCAGCCGTCGCCACCCAGCTCGAGTGAGTGAGGAAGTGCTGGGTGATGAAGCCCCACAGCACCATCATGATGGACGGCCAGTAAATGAGCTCGAACACCCGCGCCCAGGAGCTGCGCAACAAGTACCAGTAACGCAGCACCATGGCGGCGAGCCGGTTGGCGGACCGGGCCACGCCCGTCATTGCGCCGCCTCGGCGGTACCGCGGGCGATGTCGAGGAACACCTGCTCCAAAGTGGCGCGGCCATAGCGCGCGATGAGCGCCGCCGGCGCGCCGCGGTCGACGATGCGCCCCTCGCGCATTATCAGCACGTCGTCGCACAGCCGCTCCACCTCGACCATGTTGTGGCTGGCCATCAAGATGGTGGCGCCGGTCTCGGCCCGGTAGCGCTCCAGGAAGCCGCGCACCCAGTCGGCGGTGTCGGGATCGAGGCTCGCCGTCGGCTCGTCCAGGAGCAACAGCGTCGGCTCGTTGAGCAGCGCCTTGGCCAACGCCACCCGCGTCCGCTGCCCCGCCGACAGCTTGCCCGTCGGGCGGCGCAGCAACTGCGTCAGGTCGAGTGCCTCGGCCAGCCGCTCGATGCGCCGGCCAATATCGGCGACGCCATAGAGGCGCGCATAGACCGCCAGGTTCTCGCGCACCGTCAACCGGTGCGGCAGCTCCAAATAGGGCGAGGCGAAGTTCATGCGCGGCAGCACCCGGTAGCGGTGGCGCAGCACGTCCTCGCCGAGCACGGTGATGCGCCCGGCGCTGGGCAGCAAGAGACCCAGCAGCATGGCGATGGTGGTCGTCTTGCCGGCGCCGTTACCGCCCAGGAGCGCCGCCGTGCGACCGGCGTCGACGGTGAAGGAGATGGCGTCCACGGCGAGCACTTGCTCGTAGCGCTTGCTCACCTTCTCGACTTTGACAACCGGCTCGGCCATGACACCATGGTGGGACCGCAACGGCGCCCTTGCCATGCAGGCGGCGGAACGCGGCGCCGGGCGGTAGGTGCGCCTTGCGGGACGATGAAGCTATAGGGCCCGACGGGCGCGGGCAAGCCGCCGGGCGCGGCGGCGGCGCCTCAACATGCATCACCGCACCCTGCAGCGCATCCTCGCCAAGCGGGCGCCGCGCGAATAGTGTCCTATCGGTGTTGCCGCGGTGGCTCAGCGACGAATGCGCTCGGCGCCCAGGGCGTGCGCCTCCTTGACGGTCATTTTGGCGCCCCCGTTGCGCTCCATGGCGGCGAGGCGGGCGTCGACGGCATTGCCCTGGAACAACGAGATGCCGAGCGCCCGGCCGTACTCGATCGCCTCCTCGCTGCCGCAGCGGCACAGGATGACGCGCGTCGGACCGGACTGCCCGATCATTTCGCGGAACGTCTCGCGCCGGAGGCCGCTGGGGTCGTAGAGCATCTCCTGGCTCCAATACACCTTTATCAAGTCGAGCCCCAGCCTTTCGCGGTCGATGAACGGTGCCGTCAGGTGCGTCAGGCCGTCCAGGCAAACACGGTAGCCGCGCTCGCGCACGAAATTGCGGGCGAAAATAAAGGCACCCATGTCGCTGAAGACGTCGACCACGGGCAGTTCGAGCACGATCGTGCCGCGTGAGCCGGAACGCAGGTTGGAGTCGAAGACCAGGAAATCCGGCGACAACAGGGTCGAGACGTTGAGATTGATCGAGTAGTAGGCGGCGATGGTCGTATCATCGTGGTTTGCAACTAGGGTCAGCATGCGCCGGTCCAGGGTCTGGGTCAGCCGCTGAAACAGCCAGCGGTCGGAGACCAGGCTGAACTCGGGTGTCAGTTGCGCCTGCAACTCCGAGATCGACACATAGAGCTCGTAAAACACGACATGCGGCGGCGCATCGCCGGAAATCGCGCACACCGGCTGGCGGCGCATCAGGTTCGACATTTCGGCGCGCGCCAGGATGTCCTCGACCTGCCCCAGCTGCGCCGGCTGAAGCGGCGCCGCCCGCGGCCTCGCCTTGTCTGACGTCTGATTTTGCTTTTCCTTCTCGATGAGGCGTTCCCGGCGCTGCTGCTCCGCATTGAGCCGCTCGGCCAATTGCCGGAATTCTCGATACTCGACTTCAATGTCGTACCAGGTGCAGAACTGGGCATCCTGAATTTCGTCGTCGATCTGCGTCAGCGGATCCTCGCTGAACAAGTAGCGGACATTGACCACACTCTGGTCGATGTCAGAGATCTTGACTTCCTTGCATGCGAACAGAATGTCGGAATTGGACAACATGAAGATCCGGCCGTCATGCGCCCTGGCCAGGTTTTCGAACGAATTGGCGGCGATGCGAATGTGGTGCTCGCGACGATTGTGGGGCCTGAGTCGCGACAGATGAATGTGGACCGCGCGTCGGCCCTGGCGATGCCGCTCGAGCCGTTCCGTGAACTCGAGCAGCATGACCTCGGGGCTCTGCGGTGTATTCATTTGGTCTTCGGCGAACGCCATGTGATCTGCCGCCAGTCGTCCGTCTGCCCGCGCGCGCCCGTGTGGCGGATCGGTGTCGTCGATGCCATCCGGGCATTGCTGCGCGCGATCGTTACCAAATCCATAACGCAACCGGATTACGGTTTGATTAAGTGGGCCCCGTGGCCGGGAATTGCGGTTGAATGCGCCACGGCGATGCAGTAGCCAGTCGGCCATGGGATGGGCAGCGCCATGAACCAGGCGCCCGGTGCGCGCGCCACCCGGCTGGCGGGTCTTGTCGAGGCCCTGGCGGGCGCCTCGGTGCTCGTCGTCGGCGACGTCATGCTCGACCGCTATGTCTATGGCGACGTCGAGCGCATCTCGCCCGAGGCGCCGATACCGGTCTTGCGCGTGGCACGCGAGACGGCGATGCCGGGCGGCGCCGGCAATGTCGCGCGCAACCTCGCCGCGCTCGGTGGCCGGCCCCATCTCGTCGCCGCGGTGGGCGACGACGCGGCGGGGCGCGAGCTGGGATCGCTCGTAGCCGACATGACCGCCGATCTGGTGCGGGTGCCGGGCCGTCCGACGACGGTAAAGACGCGCTACATCGCCGAGCGCCAGCAGTTGCTGCGCGCCGATGCCGAAGACGGCCAGGCCCTGACGGGCGCGCACCAGCGGGCGCTCATCGAAGCGGCGACGGCGGCGCTCGAGGGCGCGGCGGCGGTGGTCCTCTCCGACTACGGCAAGGGCGTGCTCGGCGGACCGGTGCTGTCGGCGCTGATCGCCGCCGCCGGCAAGCGCGACACCCCGGTCATCGTCGACCCCATGGGCGAGGATTACGGCGTCTATCGAGGCGCCGACCTATTGACCCCCAATCGTCGGGAGCTGCAGCGCGCCGCCGGCATGGAGGTTTCCGATGTCGCCGGGCTCATCGCCGCGGCGCGGAAGGTGATCGCCGAGTGCGGCGTCGGCGGCGTGCTCGCCACTCGCGGCGGCGAGGGCATGACCCTGGTCCCGGCGACCGGCGAGGCCACCCACCTGCCGACCATGGCGCTCGAGGTCTTCGACGTCTCGGGCGCCGGC
>JAZFQY010000150.1:0-3605 GCA_036445355.1 Alphaproteobacteria bacterium | reverse complement strand
GCATGTTACGACGCGACTTTGACACCTTCTTCTTCGGTACGGCCATGGCTTGGACTCGCTAGAGTTTCCCGGCGCCGGCCGGTGGTAATTAGACGAAATCCCGATGCGGGGCAAGGTATAGAGCCTTCTCCGGTCATATAGACCCATTCTGACAGGGCCATTTTGGGTCGGGGCCAGGAAACTGCCGCAGAGCGAAGCCATAGCCATGCTCGAGGCGCTTGACACCGCCCTGGTCCAAAATGGCGTGGGGTCCCTCCGGGTTGTCCCGCGACGGGCATCTGCGGCACTGTCTGCCTCGACCGATGCCTTGGCCAGATCCGGGTCGATGAATAGCCCAAGGCGCCGACCCGGATCTGCCCTAGGGCCCCTTCTTCCTCTCCCCTTTCAGCGCCGAGAGGGCGGCAAATGGCCCCGCCGGCGCGCCGCCGGCCTGCCCCACCGAACTCGGGCCGACTCGCGCCCCCCGGGCCCGCGGGTACGGCTCGAGCGCCAGCGCCAGCTGTTGCGCCGCGACCTCGCCCAGATCGAGCTCGCCGCCCTCCAGGGGCTCGGCCGGCTCCTCCTCGCCGGGCCCGAAACTGAGGTCCTCCACCGGCGGCGGGGCGCCGGGCGCGAAGCGCAGCTCGAGGCTCTCCGCCACGCGCGCCGGCACGGCCTCCAGACTGACCACGCAGCGCTGCACGACCTCCGCCTCGAGCCGGCCGTCGACCTCGACCTCGCCCAGCGGGCTCAAGCGCAGGTTGAAGCTGGCCACGAGGGAGTCGATGGCCACGAGGTCGAAGCGCAGCGCCAAGCGGGCGCGCTCCTCGGGCTCGGCCGCCACATTGACCTGGGCCTCGCCGTCCCTCAGGCCGTCAATGGCAAAGGGCCGGGAAAACTCGCTCGCTGCAGCCATCGCTTTGCCTCCCGCGCCGGCAGCGCCGTCAATCCTGGAGCGACTGCGCGGCGCCGGGCGGCGGCGCGAAGGCGACCTCGCCCGCGGCCAATCGGGCGAATGGCTGCGCCGCCAGCCCCGCCTCGGCCTGGCGCATGTAGCCGGCGATGCGCTTTAGCCGGTCCGGCGGCACGGGCGCGCCGGCGTAGAGATTGCGGCCGAGCGCTGCCTCCAGCGTCGCCGACTCGCCCGCGTCGAGCCCCGCTCCGTAGGCCTCGATGCGGCCGTAGAAATGCCGCGCCATGCACTTGACGCGCGGTCCCACGCCCAGATCGCCCACACCGAGCTCGCGCAGGCTGCCATCTATATCGGCAAACATGACGTCGAAGAACTGCTGTCCCAACTCGTTGCCGCCGCCTCCTTCCACCCGCAGGCGGCGCAGCAACAAAACCCCGTGCAGGCAAATTACCTCGAAGCGGCCTTGCACCGTATCCGCCACGCCGAGCTCGAGAAAGAACTCCGGGCGCCTCGAATGCGCCACCACCGCGGCGTGCAGTCGCCGGGCGAACGCGTCGTCGCGTCGACGCCAGAATAGCCTCGCCAGCATCGCGGCCCTCTCGGCGCGCCTCCGCCGGTCCCCTGCCATCACTGCGACCCTCCTTGGCCCGGCGACGCGGGGATTGACAGGCGGTAGGCGCTCGTGAAACTTTCACTCCAACAAGAAATGGGGAAACGCCTCTTGTGCGTCAAGCGACCGGACAGTGGGGTACGGGTGTCGTTCACCGGGCGCGCGGCAGCGATTGCCGCGCTGGGCCTTGTTTTACTTGCCTGTGCGCCGCGGGTCGACACCCGCGGCCATGTCACCGACCCCGACGCGCTGCGCGAGCTCGCCGTGGGCATCCACGACCAGTCCGATGTCAAGGGCATGCTGGGTTCTCCGTCCGCGGTCAGCACCTTCGGCGACGAGGTCTGGTACTACATCGGTGAGCGCACTGAGCGGGTCGCCTTCTTCAAGCCGGAGGTACTGGAGCGCCAGATCGTCGCCATCCGCTTCGGCGACGATGGCACGGTCAAGGAAATCGTCGACTACGACAAGGACGATGGCCGCGAATTGAAGCTGGTCAAGCGCCAGACGCCGACCCAGGGCAACGAAACGACGCTGCTTCAGGAGCTGTTCGGCAACCTCGGCCGCTTCACGGGGCCGGCGTTGCCGCAATAGGCCCGCTCGGGCGCGCCGCGCCCGGCTCAGTGGGCGAGCACCGCCAGCAGCAATAGCGCCACGATATTGGTGATCTTGATCATCGGGTTGACGGCCGGCCCGGCGGTGTCCTTGTAGGGGTCGCCGACGGTGTCGCCGGTGACGGCGGCCTTGTGCGCTTCCGAGCCCTTGCCGCCGTGATGGCCGTCCTCGATGTACTTCTTGGCGTTGTCCCAGGCGCCGCCGCCGGCGGTCATGGAGATGGCGACGAAGAGCCCGGTTACGATCACACCCAGGAGCATGGCGCCCAGCGCCGAGAACGCCGCCGACTTGTCGGCGATCGCCAGCATCACCAGATAGACGACGATTGGCGCCAGCACGGGTAGCAGCGAGGGCACGATCATCTCCTTGATCGCGGCCCGGGTCAGCATGTCGACGCAGGCGCCGTATTCCGGCTTGCCGGTGCCCTCCATGATGCCGGGAATGTCCTTGAACTGGCGCCGCACCTCGACCACAACGGCGCCGGCGGCGCGGCCGACCGCGGTCATGCTGAGGGCGCCGAACAGATAGGGCAGCAGGCCCCCGATCAAGAGCCCGACGACCACATACGGGTTGGCGAGAGAAAAGTTGAGTTCGACGCCGGCGAAATATTTGAAGCGCGCCGGGTCGGCGATAAAGAAGTCGAGATCCGAGGTGTAGGCGGCGAACAGCACCAACGCGCCGAGGCCGGCGGAGCCGATGGCGTAGCCCTTGGTCACCGCCTTGGTGGTGTTGCCGACGGCGTCGAGCAAGTCGGTGGTCTTGCGCACCTCCGGCTCGAGGTCGGCCATCTCGGCGATGCCGCCGGCGTTGTCCGTCACCGGACCGTAGGCATCGAGTGCCACGACCATGCCGGTCAGCGCCAGCATCGCGGTCACGGCGATTGCGATGCCGAACAGGCCCGCCAGCGAATAGGAGGTGATGATCGCGGCGCAGATGACGATGGCCGGAATGGTCGTCGATTCCATCGACACCGCCAGGCCCTGGATCACGTTGGTGCCGTGGCCGGTGGTCGAGGCCAGGGCGATGGAGCGTACCGGGCGGAAGTTGGTGCCGGTGTAGTACTCCGTCACCCAGATCAGGAGGCCAGTGACGACGAGGCCGACGACGGCGCAGAAGAACAGCGACAGGCCGCTGAAGCTGGCACCGCCAGCCTCGAAGCGCGTATCGAAGCCGACCAACCAGGCCGTGATCACGGCAATTCCGGCAAGGGAGAGCACGGCAGAAGCGACGAAGCCCCGGTACAGCGCGCCCATGATGTTCTGGCTGGCGCCGAGGCGCACGAAGAAGGTTCCGATGACCGAGGCGATGATGCACACGCCGCCGATGGTCAAGGGAAAGACCATCATCGCATCGAGCATTGCGCTACCGCCGAAAAATATCGAGGCCAGCAACATGGTGGCGACCACGGTGACGGCGTAGGTCTCGAACAGATCCGCGGCCATGCCGGCGCAGTCGCCCACGTTGTCGCCGACATTGTCGGCAATGACCGCC
>JAZFQY010000149.1:0-2928 GCA_036445355.1 Alphaproteobacteria bacterium | reverse complement strand
GCAGGCCGCAAGGCGTCTGGCGAAGCGCGATGCCCCGCATCGGGCGAGGCAGACAACGCCGCGGATGCCCGTCGCGGGACAATCCGGAAGGACAGGCACTTTTGGGCCAGGGCGGCGTCAAGCACCTCGAGCGTAGCTATGGCTACGCTCCGCGGCACTTTCCTGGCCCTGACCCAAATTGGCTCGGTCAGAATGGTTCAATATGACCGGGAAAGGCTCTAGCCAAAAATCGGTATTGAGCGGGCGATGTTAATGCCCGTGGTGGTCACGGTACAGGCATAGGACGCGGCCTCCACCCCGGCGGCGCGGGCCCTGGCGAAGGCCTGGGCATAGCCGGGGTCGATGTCGTCGGCGAGTCGGAAGCGCTCGCAATCGCCGCGCTGCACCACATAGAGCATGAGCGCGCGATGGCCGGCGGCGACCATGTCGGTCATCTCGGCCAAGTGCTTGGCGCCGCGCTTGGTGACGCAGTCGGGGAATTCGGCCGTCTCCGGCCGGCGCCTCAAATGGACGTTCTTCACCTCGACATAGCATTGGCGGCGGCCCGGTCCGCTCAACAGCAGGTCGATGCGCGAGTTGCGGCCATAGGGTACCTCGCGCCTGATGGTCTCGTAGCCCGCCAGCTCGGCGATGGCGCCGGCACCGATGGCCTCCGCCGCCAGCCGGTTCGGCAACAGGGTATTGATGCCGACGAGGCCGCCGTCGACGGCGACCAGCTCCCAGCCGTAGGCGAGTTTGCGCGCCGGATTTTGCGCCTCCAAGAGCCATACCGCCGCCCCGGGCTCGGCCAGTCCGAGCATCGACCCGGGATTGGGGCAGTGGGCCGTGACCTTGCGCCCCCCGGCCAGCTCGACCTCGGCGAGGAAGCGCTTGTAGCGGCGCATCAAGGTGCCCCGGGCGAGTGCGGCGGAAAAACGCATGGGCCGGAGGGTATCAGGCCGGCGAGCGCCTGTCATTTGGGTCCCCGGTGGGCGCCCGTCCGGGTTTTGACTGCGGCGCGGCGCCGTGGTAAGCGGAAGGCTCCGTTTACTCCCGACGGTGACTTCGATGAACCGCATGATCGCTTTCGCCGCGGTCATCCTCGGCGGGTGCGCCGGTGCCGGCCAGTGGGCCAAGCCGAGCGCGACCGAGGCCGAGCTGCGTGCCGATCTGACGGTATGCCGCGACCTTGCCGGCGAGGCCACCGCGCGCGAGCAGAGGATCGACTTCGACATTGCCGCCGCCCGCGGCAACAGCCGCGTGGACGTCGCCCAGCCCCTGCGCGAGGATATCCGCGGCTATGGCACGACCCGGCGCTACCACGACGTCGTCAACCGCTGCATGCGCGCGCGCGGATACAGGCCGGCGGGCGAGGCGAGCTAGCCGCCGGCGTCCGCCGCGACGGAGGACATGGACGCACCGACGCCGCCCGTCGGCGGCTCCCTGGCGGCGCACGCCACTGGTTTCGACCGGCTGGCCGGCGCCGGCATCGCGCTCGCCGCGGTCATGCTTGCCGCCGGGCTGACCCTGCCGATCATGTCGATCGACCGCCTGTTCCTGTTCGAGCAGCGGGTGTCGATTGCCGATGCGCTCATGGTCCTGGCCGAGGACGGCGAATGGGTGCTCGCCGCCGTGGTCGGCCTGTTCTCGATCGTCTTGCCGGTGCTGAAGCTGGTGCTCGCTTGGTGGCTGTGGCGGGCGACGGATCTGCGCAACCCGAATTTCGGCCGCCGGCTTGAGGTCCTGTCGATGATCGGCAAGTGGTCGATGCTCGACGTCTTCCTGGTGGCAATCCTGATCGCCGCGATCAAGATCAGCCTGGTCTCCGACGTGCAGGTGCATTACGGCCTGTATCTGTTCACCGCCTCGGTGCTGCTGTCGACGGTGATCTGCCAGCGCCTGGGCGTGCTCGCCGCGCGCCTCGGCGGCCGGCGCCGGGAGGGACCGCCGTGAGCGGCGAGGTTGGGCCGGCGGTGGTCACCGCGGCGCTCGTTATCATCGGCAACGAGATCCTCTCCGGCCGCACCCAGGACGCGAACCTGGCCTGGATTGCGCGGCGCCTGGGGGAGCTTGGCATCCGCTTGGGCGAGGTGCGCGTCGTCGCCGACCGGGACGACGCCATCGGCGCCGCCGTCAATGGCCTGCGCGCCACCCATGACTACGTGTTCACCACCGGCGGCATCGGGCCCACCCATGACGACATCACCGCCCGCGCGCTCGCCGCCGCCTTCCGTCGCCGCCTGGCGCCCGATGCCGAGGCCGTGCGCCGCCTCGAGGCCCATTACGCGCGCAGCGGCATCGAGTTCAACCGGGCGCGGATGAAGATGGCGGAGGTGCCGGAAGGCGCGCGGCTGATCGACAACCCGGTCTCCGCCGCGCCCGGCTTCCAGATCGAGAACGTCTTCGTCCTCGCCGGCGTTCCGGCGATCATGCAGGCGCAGTTCGACGGCCTGGGCGAGCGCCTGTTGGGGGGCGCGCCGCTGGTCGTGCGCACACTCGGCTGTCGGCTGCCCGAGGGCACGCTGGCGCCGGGCCTCGGTGACATTCAGGCCGCCTTCGCGGACGTGGAGATCGGCAGCTATCCGTACTATCGCCAGGGCGATTTCGGCGTGAAACTGGTGCTGCGCGCGGCCGACGCCGGGCGCCTGGACGCGGCGGTGCGCCGCGTGATGGCGCTGGTGGACGACCTCGGCGGCGCGCCGGTGGAGGAGCCGCCGGTCTAGGGTGAGTACTTATAACTCGCGTCGTGATCAGGTCTTAGCCTTGCCCCGCCGAGGTCCGCTAAAGCCAAAAGCAGACATTGTCCCAGGACCGATTGCCGTCTCGCCCAGTCGCCCCTATTCGGGCAGCGTCACCTTGAACTCGATAGCCGCCAGCTGCTCGGGGAACTTGCCGATGCTCTCCAGAAACGGCAGCCAGCGCGGGTCGAATTGGATGTTGGCGAACAGG
>JAZFQY010000148.1:0-2879 GCA_036445355.1 Alphaproteobacteria bacterium | reverse complement strand
ATCGCCCGCCTGCTGCGCGCGCCCGAGACCCGCTTCGTGCCCGTCTGGCACGCGCATAATCTGGTCGCCCGAGGCGAGCCGGTGCGCGCCGCGCTGCTCACCGCCGAGGCGGTGGCGGGGCTCGTGGACGGCCGCGGCGAGTCAGTGCTCCTCGGCCTCGATGCCGCCGGCGCCGCCCATTTCGCCCTCGATGTGAGCCACATCGACGACCCGGCCGCCCACCCTGCCCTGGACGTGGCCGGCCGGTTCGCGGATCTGCGCGAGGTCGGCCCCCTGATCGGCCGCGACGATGGGGCGGTGCTCGCCTTTGCCCGCGGCATCCTCTGGTGGCACCTGCGACACCGGTTCTGCGGCGTCTGCGGCGGCGCCACCGTGCCGTCCGAGGCCGGCTTCAGCCGCCGCTGCGGCACCTGCGGCGCCACGCACTTCCCGCGCACCGACCCGGCGGTGATCGTGCTCATCCATGACGGCGAGCGCATCATCCTCGGCCGGCAGCGGAAGTGGCCCGCCGGCATGCATTCGGTGCTCGCCGGCTTCGTCGAGCCGGGCGAGAGCCTGGAGGACGCGGTGGCGCGCGAGATCTACGAGGAGGTGGGGGTGCGCGTCGGCGAGGTGCGCTACCACTCCTCCCAGCCCTGGCCCTTTCCCGCCTCGTTGATGCTGGGATTCACCGCCGGCGCCACGACCCGCGACATCTGCCGCCATGACGGCGAGCTGGAAAGCGCGCGCTGGTACGGCCGAGCGGAGCTTCTCGACTCGCCCGAGGATGCGAGCTTCCGGCTACCGCGCCGGGACTCGATCGCCCGCCGGCTGGTGGATGACTGGCTGGCGGGCAAGAACTAGAGCCTTCTTAAAAGGCTCTAGCTGCGGAAGGCGTGCGCCTTGAAGACGCCCAGGATGCGCACCGTGCTCGAGAAGTAGGTCAGCTCCTCCAGCGCCCGGGCGACGTGCAGCTCGCTCGGGTGGCCCTCGATCTCGGCATAGAACTGGGCGACGTTGAAGCGCTCGCCGGTGACGTAGCTTTCGAGCTTGGAGATGTTGACGCCGTTGGTGGCGAAGCCGCCGAGCGCCTTGTAGAGCGCCGCCGGCACGCTGCGCACCTGGAAGAACATGGCGGTCATGCACGGCCCGTCCTTCGGGTCGGGGTCCATGCGCCGGCGCGACATCACCGCGAAGCGGGTAGTGTTGCCGATGCGGTCCTCGACGCGCCTGCGCAGCACCTCGAGGCCGTAGATCTCCGCCGCCAGGCTGGAGGCGATGGCGGCCGTCTTGGTGTCGCCCAGCTCCGCCACCTCCTTCGCCGACCCGGCGGTGTCGGCCCGCGGCACGCACGCCACGCCCAGGCTACGGAGCTGTTCGCGGCACTGGGCAAGGGCCTGATCCTGGCTCAGCACCCGTTGGATGCCCTCCAGGGTCGCCCCCTTAGGCGCCAGCAGGTTGTGGTGCACCTGCTGAAAGTGCTCGGCAACGATGTGCAGGCTGGAGGCCGGCAGCAGATGGTGGATGTCGGCAACCCGGCCGCCGAGGGAGTTTTCGATCGGGATCATGGCCAGCTCTGCCCGCCCGTCCTGGACCGCGGTGAAGGCGTCCTCGAAGGTGGCGCAGGCCAACGGCTCCATCTCAGGCTGCACGTCGCGGCAGGCGAGGTGGGAGTAGGCGCCGGGCGAGCCCTGAAAGGCGATCTTGCCGTCGTGCCGGGCGGTCTTGGTCATGACCGGTCCATAACCAGCAACCTATTGATAATCAATGAAGTCTTTCCGCCATCATGGTGCGGGCCAAGTCCAGGTCGGCGGGGGTATCGACGCCCAGGGGCACGGTGTCGACGAGGGTGGCGTCGATGCGCATGCCGGCCTCGAGGGCGCGCAGCTGCTCCAGGCCCTCGCGCTGCTCCAGGGGCCCGCGGGGCATGCGCGCGAAGCGGCTGATCGCCGTACGGCGGAACGCATAGAGACCGATATGGTGGTAATGGTCGCCCGCCCCCGCCGGCACGACGGCACGGCTGAAATACAGCGCCCGCCCCATGCGCGCGCCCGGTGCCAGCGAGATCACCGCCTTGACCACGTTGGGGTCGGTGCGCTCCTCCTCCCGGTCGATGCGGCAGGCGATGGTGCCGACATCGACGTCGGACTCGAGCAAGGGCGAGAAGGCCGCGCGCACCGAGGCCGGCTCGATGGTCGGCAGGTCGCCCTGCAGATTGATCACGGCGTCATGATGGGCGGTGGGATCGATGGCCTCGAGCGCCTCGTGCGCCCGGTCCGAGCCGGAGGGATGGTCCGGATCCGTGAGCACGGCGCGACCGCCGGCGGCCTCCACCGCGTCGGCGATGCGCTTCTCGCCGCAGGCGACGATGACCGGGCCGATGTCGGCCTCCATCGCCCGCCGCCAGCAATGCACGATCATCGGCTCGCCATGAATGTCGGCCATCGGCTTGCCGGGCAGACGCGTCGCGTTCATGCGCGCCGGGATAATGACGATGGGATAACGGGGCAGCGCCATGGCTTCTCGTCAGGCAAAGGGGCGGCAGGCGCCAGACCCGCATGCAGGCAACCCCGACTCGCCTCGCCCGGGGCGGCCACATTATACGAGCGTCGGCGCCGGCGGAACCGCATTTCGCGGCGCCACCGATGGACTCACGCCGGTGAACTGGCTAAGTTTCGGCCACCGATTCTCTGCCTTGGCTCCGGGGACATATCGCATGTTGAGCATGGACACGACCAAGATCGCCGGGTCGATCCTTGTCGCCTTGCTCACAGCTGCGGGGATCGGGCAATTCGCCGATGCGCTCACTGTGTTCGAGGTCCCTCAGCTGAATGTGATCGGGACCGAGGACGCCACGGTCGAGAAGGCAGAGCCCGCCGAAGAGGCGGAGGAGGCCGGGG
>JAZFQY010000147.1:0-2294 GCA_036445355.1 Alphaproteobacteria bacterium | reverse complement strand
TGGCGGCGTCGTAGATCGGCATCGTCTCGCCACTCGGTCGGTGCACGGTGACGCCGCCCTCGGTGCCCGGCGTCATCCGATTGCGGATGCGGATGTTGGCGAAGGTGCCGCGCATCATCACCTCGTGATTGCCGCGGCGCGAGCCGTAGGAGTTGAAGTCGCGCGGCCGCACCTGGTGGGCGATCAGGTAGCCGCCGGCGGGGCCGGCGGCATCGATGGATCCGGCGGGCGAGATGTGGTCGGTGGTCACCGAATCGCCGAGGATTGCCAGGGGCCGTGCGCCCATGATGTCGGTCACGGGCGCCGGCTCGGTTGCCATGTCGGTGAAGAAGGACGGGTGCCTGACATAGGTGGAAGCATCCTGCCAGGCGTAGGTCTCGCCGCCGCCGCCGGCGATGGATTGCCACTCCTCCGGCCCCTCGAATACGTTGGCATAGCGCCGCCGGAACATCTCCGGCGTCAGGCTCTGGCCCAGCGCGGCGGCGATGTCCGCATTCGACGGCCAGATGTCGCGCAGGTGGACGGGCGCCCCGTCCGCATCCTCGCCCAAAGGCGCAACCGCCAGGTCGCAGTTGAGCGAGCCGGCGAGGGCGTAGGCCACCACCAGGGGCGGCGAGGCCAGGTAGTTGGCGCGCACCTGTAGATGCACCCGCCCCTCGAAGTTTCGGTTGCCGCTCAAAACCGCGCAGGCGACGAGGTCGCCGGCCTCGATCGCCTCGGCGATCGGCTCCGGCAGGGGCCCGGAATTGCCGATGCAGGTGGTGCAACCATAGCCCACCAGATTGAAGCCGAGGGTGTCGAGGTCGTCCTGCAGGCCGGCGGCGGCGAGGTAGTCGCTCACCACTTGGCTGCCCGGCGCCAAGGAGGTCTTGACCCAGGGCTTCACCTTCAGACCCTTGGCAACCGCGTTGCGCGCCAGCAGGCCGGCGGCGAGCATCACCGAGGGGTTCGAGGTGTTGGTGCAGCTGGTGATGGCGGCGATGACCACGGCGCCGTCGACGAGGGCATAGTCCGCGCCCGTCACCGGCACGCTGCGGCCGCCGCCCCCCAGCTCCGCCTCGGCGGTGCCGTAGGCCTTCGCCGCCGCGCTCAGCGTCACCCGGTCCTGGGGCCGCTTCGGCCCGGCAAGGCTGGGCTCGACGCTGCCGAGACCGAGCTCCAGCGTATCGGTGAACAGGGGCTCCGGCGTGCCCGCCTCGCGCCACATGCCCTGGGCGCGGGCGTAGGCCTCCACAAGCCTCACCTGCGCCTCGCCGCGGCCGGTGAAGCCGAGGTACCTGCAGGTCTCGCGGTCGATGGGGAAGAAGCCGCAGGTGGCGCCGTATTCGGGCGCCATGTTGGCGATGGTGGCGCGGTCGGAGAGCGACAGATGGTCGAGGCCGTCGCCGCAAAACTCGACGAACTTGCCGACCACGCCCCTGGCGCGCAGCATCTCGGTCACGGTCAGCACCAAGTCGGTGGCGGTGGCGCCCTCCTTGAGCCGGCCCGTGAGGCGCACGCCTACCACCTCCGGCACCAGCATGGAGATCGGCTGGCCCAGCATCGCCGCCTCGGCCTCGATGCCGCCTACACCCCAACCGAGTACGGCTAGGCCGTTGACCATGGTGGTGTGGCTGTCGGTTCCGACGAGGGTGTCGGGGTAGGCGATCGCGCGCCCGTCCTGGTCCGCCTCCGACCACACGGTGCGCGCCAGGTATTCCAAATTCACCTGATGGCAGATGCCGGTGCCCGGCGGCACGACGCGGAAATTGGCGAACGCCCGCTGGCCCCAGCGCAGGAACTGGTAGCGCTCGGCGTTGCGCTCGAACTCGCGCGCCACGTTGGCGCGGAAGGCGCCGGCGCCACCGAATTGGTCGACCATCACCGAATGGTCGATTACCAGGTCGACGGCGCTCAAGGGGTTGATGCGCTGCGGATCGCCGCCCATGGCCGCCATCGCCTCGCGCATGGCGGCGAGATCGACCACGGCGGGCACGCCGGTGAAGTCCTGCATCAGCACTCGCGCCGGGCGGTAGGCGATCTCGCGCATCGAGCGCCGCTCGCCTAGCCAGGCGACCACCGCGCGGACGTCGTCCACCGTGACGCTGCGGCCGTCCTCGTGGCGCAGCAAGTTCTCGAGCAGGACCTTCAGGGAGAACGGCAGCCGCGCAATGTCGCCCAGCGCCTCGGCGGCGGCCGGCAGGCTGAAATAGTCATAGGTGACGCCGTCGACGTCGAGGATCCGGCGTATTTTCAGGCTGTCATGCCCGGTCGTGGCCATGGCGGGCTCCCATAGGGACGGGGAAGAGCGTCCG
>JAZFQY010000146.1:0-2613 GCA_036445355.1 Alphaproteobacteria bacterium | reverse complement strand
CTGCCGGCCGTGGTCGACGTGAAAGAGGCGGCGGCGCCGGGCGCGCAGCAAATCTGGCCCGAAGCCCCGGGCAATGTCTGCCTCGACTGGGAGACCGGCGACGAAGACGCGATCGAGCGTGCCATCGCCGGCGCCCATCACGTCACCCGCCTCAAGGTCGTCAACAACCGCATCATCGTCGCCGCCATGGAGCCTCGCGCGGCGCTGGCCGAGTACGACCGGGAGCGCGGCCGATTCACCCTGTACACCGGCTCACAAGGCGTGATGGGCATGCGCAATTTCTTGGCCGAGCCGATACTGAAGGTGCCACCGGAACAGCTGCGCGTCATAACCGGCGATGTGGGCGGCAGCTTCGGCATGAAGAGCGCTCCCTATGGCGAACATGTGGCGATCCTGTTCGCCGCCCGCCGGCTGGGGCGGCCGGTCAAATGGTGTGCGGAGCGCAGCGAGAGTTTCCTGTCGGACAATCAGGGACGGGGCAGCCTCGTCGAGGCGGCGCTGGCGCTCGACCGCGACGGTAATTTTCTGGCCTTGCGGGTCGACGTCCTCGGCAACATGGGCGCCTATCTGAGCCCTGCCGGGCCGTTCGTGCCGACCAAGGTCATCGCCAAGAACGTTACCGCCGCCTATCGCACGCCGGCGATCTATCAACGCACGCGCTGCGTGTTCACCAACACCGTGCAGACCGGCCCCTACCGCGGCGCAGGGCGGCCCGAGGCGAACTACGTCGTCGAGCGGCTGGTGGATCTGGCGGCGCGCGAGACCGGCCATGACCCAATCGAGCTCAGGCGGCGCAATTTCATTCCGCCGACGGCCATGCCCTATGCCACGCCAACCGGCCAGACCTACGACAGCGGTGACTTCGCCGCCATCCTCGACCGCGCTCAGGACTTCGCCGATGTTGCCGGGTTCTCACGGCGGCGCAACCGCTCGCGCGCTGCCGGCCGGCTGCGCGGTCTGGGTATCGCCAGCTACCTGGAGGTGACGGCCGCAGCCAGCCCGGAGCTCGGCGACATCCGCTTCTTGCCCGACGGCACCGTTACCTTCACCACCGGCACAATGAATTACGGTGTCGGCCACGCCACCGCATTCGCCCAGATCCTGAGTGACCGGCTGGGCATCCCCTTCGCGCGCATTCGCCTGGCTCAGAACGACAGCGACGAGATGATCGCGGGCGGCGGCTCGGGCGGCTCGCGTTCGCTCATCGCCAGCGGCGGTGCGTTGCTGGAGGCGGCGGATCTGGTCGTCGCGCGTGGGCGGCAATTGGCGGGCCACGTTCTGGAGGCGGCGGCGGCGGACATCGAGTTCGGCGACGGCGCCTTCCGCGTCGCCGGCACCGACCGCTTGATCGGCCTCATGGACCTGGCGCAGCGCCTCCCGTCCATGACCGGCCTGCCGCCGGACCTCCCGGACCGTCTGGATGTGGCCGTCGCCCATGACGCGGCCCCCGCGACCTTTCCCAATGGCTGCCATGTGTGCGAGATCGAGATCGATCCCGACACCGGCGCCGTCACCATTGACCGTTATGCGGCGGTCGACGATTTCGGCAATCTCATCAATCCGCTGCTGGTGGAAGCCCAGGTGCATGGCGGCATCGCCCAGGGCATCGGCCAGGCACTGCATGAGCACACGGTCTATGACACCGACGGCCAGTTGTTGAGCGGCACGTTCATGGACTACGCCCTGCCGCGGGCGGCGGACGTGCCCTTTTTCCGCTTCGTCTCTCAGCCGGTGCCGGCGACGACCAACCCGATGGGCGTCAAGGGCTGCGGCGAGGCCGGGGTGACCGGCGCCCTGCCGGCGGTGATGAACGCCGTCGTCGATGCCCTCGCCGGAGCGGGCGTGCGCCATATCGACATGCCGGCGACGCCGGAGCGGGTGTGGCGAGCGCTGCGCCGGGGCGCGGCTCCTTGACGTGGCTCATTGCTGCAAGAGCCTTATCGGGCCAGTATGGGCATGGGACAAGCGCCACGAGAGGTGTGTCCGGATGGCGAGAAAAATGACCGAATGGCCTTCCAATCACGGGCCATTGGCATCACCCTTCCGCCGTCGATCATGATCCAGGCGACGGAGTTGATTGAGTAGCGCGGTGGCCCGTGCGCTGGCTCGGCGGCGCGGCCGCCGGCGGCACCGCCGGGCCGCACGCCCCTCGACATCCTGAAGGAGCGCTTCGTGCGCGGCGAGATCGACAAGGCCGAGTTCGAGGAGCGGCGCCGGGCCCTGGGCGAATAGGTCCTCGCGCGCTACATTAGGCGGACGAACCGCGGGCGAGCGCCGCGCGTCCGCCGACCGAATCCTGAGGAAGAGGCGATGCCCAACCGAATGGCCCGGCCAGAGACGGGCCGCACCCACGACCACCACGGCCCCGCCAAGCCGGCAAAACCGGCCGCCGCGCCCGGCGCCATCTACACCTGCCCCATGCATCCCGAGATCGAGCAGGTGGGGCCGGGGGCGTGCCCGAACTGCGGCATGGCGCTGGAGCCGCGGGAGGTTTCCCTCGCCGAGGAGGCACATCCCGAGCTCGTCGACATGACGCGGCGGTTCTGGGTCGGCGTCGCCCTGTCGGTGCCCGTGCTGCTGCTGGCCATGGGCGACCTGATCCCCGGCCGGCCG
>JAZFQY010000145.1:0-3400 GCA_036445355.1 Alphaproteobacteria bacterium | reverse complement strand
GGGCGCCCACACCGTCGTGGGCGGAGGAGACAGGAGTCTGCTGAATGGCAGGGGTCAGGCATGAACGGCGCGACGGCGTCGCCGTCCTCACCCTGGACAACCCGCCGGTCAACGGCCTGGCGTTGGCGCTGCGCGCTTCCATCGCCGAGCACCTCGAGGCGGATCTCGCGGACCCGGAGGTGCGTGCCATCGTCATCGCCGGCGCCGGGCGCATGTTCTGCGGCGGGGCCGACATGCGCGAATTCGGCGATCCTACATATGCCGAGGGATCCACCCTGCCCGACCTCATCGACCTCATAGAATCGGCGCCGAAGCCGGTGATCGCCGCCATGCACGGCGTCGCCGCCGGCGGCGGGCTGGAGCTCGCCCTTGGCTGCCACCACCGCCTGGCGGCGCCGGGCACGCGCCTCGGCCAGCCGGAGGTGACTCTGGGCATCATCCCCGGCGCCGGCGGCACCCAGCGACTGCCGCGCCTCATCGGGATCGAGCCCGCCCTGGACATCATCGTCGGCGGCGCCCTGATCCCCGCCGAGCGGGCGCACGCGCAGGGTCTGGTCGACGAGCTGGTCGACGGCGACCTCGTTGCCGGCGCGGTGGCCTTCGCCGGGAAGGTGGCGGCTGCGGGAACCGCGCCGCGCCGGACCCGCGACCTCGACGACAAGATCGCCGCCGCCAAGCCCGAGGTCTTCGCCGACTTCCGCAAAGGCATGGCCCGGCGCGCCCGCGGCCTGAAGGCGCCCTACGCCTGCGTCGACGCAATCGAGGGATTACTCACTCTGCCCTTTGCCGAGGCGTTGGCGCGCGAGCGGCGGATCTTCGTCGAGTGCCTCGCCTCCGAGCAGTCCAAGGCCCTGCGCCACGTGTTCTTCGCCGAGCGCCAGGCGGCCAAGGTCCCCGACGTGCCCGCCGACACGCCGGCCAGGTCCATCGAGGCGGCCGCCGTCATCGGCTGCGGCACCATGGGCGGTGGCATCGCCATGAACTTCGCCAACGCCGGCATCCCCGTGCGCGTCATCGAGGCGGAGGAACTGGCGCTGGCACGAGGGCGCGCCATCATCGAGAGGAACTACGCCTCGACGGTCTCCAAGGGGCGGCTCTCCCAGGCCGAGATGGACGCGCGCCTGGGCCGCATCACCGGCAGCACGAGCTTCGAGGACGCCGGCGACGCCGACATCGTCATCGAGGCGGTGTTCGAGGATATGGCGCTGAAGATGGACGTGTTCGCCCGCCTCGACAAGACCTGCAAGGCCGACGCCGTCCTCGCCACCAACACCTCGACACTCGACGTGAACGAAATCGCCGCCGCCACCACGCGGCCGGAGGCCGTGATCGGCACCCACTTCTTCAGCCCTGCCAATGTCATGCGCCTGATGGAAAACGTGCGCGGCGACAAGACCTCGCACGAGACCATTGCCACGGTTATGAAGTTGTCCAAGAAGATCGGCAAGGTCGGGGTGCTGGTCGGCGTGTGCGACGGGTTCGTCGGCAACCGCATGCTCTACGCCTATACGCACCAGGCTCATTCTCTGGTCGAGGAAGGCGCCCTGCCGCAGCAGGTCGACAAGGTGATCTATGATTTCGGCTTTCCCATGGGCCCGTTCGCCATGCATGACATGGCCGGCCTCGATGTCGGCTGGCGCGTGCGCAAGGCGCACGGGGCGAGCGGCCGCGACAGTGTGCATGTCTCGCCCATCGCTGACCGCATCTGCGAGATGGGGCGCTTCGGCCAAAAGACCGGCGCCGGCTGGTACCGTTACGAGCCGGGCAACCGTACGCCCCTCGCCGATCCCGAGATCGAAGCGCTGATCGTCTCGGTCTCGGGCGAGCTGGGCATCAGCCGCCGCGAGATCGGCGATGAGGAGATCCTGGAGCGCTGCCTCTATCCGCTCATCAACGAGGGGGCGAAGATCCTCGAGGAGGGGATCGCGCTCAGGGCCGGCGACATCGACGTCGTCTGGATCTACGGCTACGGCTTTCCGCGCCAACATGGCGGGCCCATGTTCTATGCCGAGCGCGTCGGCTTGGAGACCATCCACGACGCCATGAGTCGCCTCTACGATACGCACGGCAGGTTGCTGCAGCCGGCGCCGCTCTTGGCCAGACTGGCAAAAGAGGGCACGGGCTTCGCCGACCTTTAGCTACCGGAAATCGAAAGCGAGATGCCCATGCCCGAAGCCGCAATCGTCTCCACCGCGCGCACGCCCATCGGCAAGGCGTTCCGCGGCGCCTTCAACAAGACCCACGGCGCCGTCCTCGCCGGCCATGCCATCCAGCACGCGGTCGCGCGCGCCCGTGTCGATCCCGACGAGGTCGAGGATGTGATCCTCGGCTGCGCCATGCCGGAGGGCGCGACCGGGCACAACATCGCCCGCCTGTCGGCGGTGCGCGCCGGCCTGCCGGTGACCACGGCGGCGACGACCATCAACCGCTTCTGCAGCTCGGGCCTGCAGGCGATCAGCATGGCCGCCAACCGGGTGGTCATGGAAGGGGTGCCGGTGGCGGTGGCCGGCGGCGTCGAGTCCATCAGCCTGGTGCAGAACAACCAGAACACCCACCACTTCACCGAGGAGTGGCTGATGGCCAACAAGCCCGATCTGTGGATGTCAATGATCGACACCGCCGATCTGGTGGCCGAGCGCCATGGGGTCGGGCGCGAGACCCAGGACCAATACGCGCTTTCGAGCCAGCTGCGCACCGCCGCCGGACAGCAGGCCGGCAAGTTCGACGACGAGATCGTGCCCCTCGCCACGGTCAAGGAGGTCACCGACAAGGCGACCGGCGAGACCTGGGAGGAGGAGGTCACCCTCGACCGGGACGAGGGCAACCGACCCGACACCAATCCGCAGGGTCTGGCGACGCTGAAGCCGGTCATGGGCGAGGACAAGACCATCACCGCCGGCAACGCCAGCCAGCTCTCCGACGGCGCCTCGGCCTGCGTGATCATGGACGCCAAGCTGGCCGAAAAGCGCGGCCTGGAGCCGCTCGGCATCTATCGCGCCTTCGCCGTCGCCGGCTGCGAGCCCGACGAGATGGGCATCGGCCCGGTGTTCGCCGTGCCGCGGCTGCTGGAGCGCACCGGCCTCGCGTTGGACGACATCGACTTGTGGGAGCTCAACGAGGCCTTCGCCGTGCAGGTCGTCTATTGCCGCGATAAGCTCGGCATTCCCATGGACAGACTCAACGTCGATGGCGGCGCCATCTCCATCGGTCATCCTTACGGCATGAGCGGCGCGCGCATGGTCGGCCACGCCCTGATCGAGGGCAAGCGCCGTGGCGCCAGGCACGTGGTCGTCACCATGTGCGTCGGCGGCGGCATGGGCGCGGCTGGCCTGTTCGAGGTCGCCTGAGACCGGCGCGGCCGGGGACCGCCTCAGGGCCGAGACCGGGCCCACTCCAGGGC
>JAZFQY010000144.1:0-10361 GCA_036445355.1 Alphaproteobacteria bacterium | reverse complement strand
GTCCCGTCCATGGCGGCGCCGACCCGGCGCCGGAGCTCCGCCACCTGTTCCTGCTCGCCGGCCAGCGACAGCGCCAAGGCCTGGCTCAGCACATAGCGGCCACGGTCGTCGCTGAACGCTTCGCCCGCCGCCGGCAACGGGCCGGCGAGCCGGCCATAGGCCGCGGCCGCGGTGCGCCATTCCTTGGCGTGCCAGTGGATCTGCGCGCGCAGCCGATCCGCCGCCGCGCTGGAATCGCCGGCGAGCACGATCAATGCCTCGGCGGGTTGGCCGAGTTCGATCTGGGTGCGGGCCTCGAGCAGGCGCCGTTCCGATTGCAGGCTCGTCGGCACGCCCACGACTTCACTCTGGCGCAATGCCGTGAACGCATGTACCGCATCGCCGTTGAGCAGATGGATCAAGGCCAGGCGTGCTCCGACCCGCGCCTTGTCGACGCCCTCGAGTCGATATTCGACCTGATGCGCCAGCAGCGCCGCGGCCTTGTCGAGTAAGTCGACGGCGAATAGCCGATCGGCGAGCCTTTGGATCATTGCGTCGCCCTGTTCGCCGGTCGGCACCAGCTCGCGAAATTCCTGGAACAGGGCGATAGCGGACACCGGCGACATACTGTCGGCGCCGTCGCCGGTGTAGAGTTCGCGAAACATGTCGCGCATTTCCAGCGTCAGCGCCTTGGCCTGGGGATGGGAGGGAAAGTTCGTGGCGGCGCGTTTCAACGTAATGAGGCCGCCGCGAATGTCGCCCTCGGCAATTCGCAGTTCACCCAAGCGCCGCATTACCGCGAACTCGAACTCGTCGCCGCGCCAGACGAAGCGCAGTCGATCGAAACCGTCGATCGCCTCGGCCGTCGACAACTGGCCCTCGGCGAGCAGCAGTTCGGTGCGCGCGAAGATCGCCTCGGCGCGACCACGGCGATCGCCGACCGCGATAGCCCAGTCCAAGAGTTGGACCGCCGCCTCGGGCTCGTCGCGCAGAGCCAAAAGACGACCACGCATGACATTGAAGCGCGCTCGATCCGCCACTTTGTCGAACTGCATCTTACCCAAGGCCTCGAGCAAGATGCCGGCTTCGTGCGCGTCGTTGTTGTTGAGCGCGACTTCCGCCGCCTGCAGGCGGAATCGGAGCGCCAATTTGTCGGGATAGTGGTCGAGGAACATGGCGCCGCGCCTGAAGCCGCGTATCGCCGTCTCCCAATCGGCAGCGGCGGCCGCCAACGCGCCGCGCCAGAGCTGGATTTCCGGTTCGGCGTCGAGGGCCTGGGCACCGAGATCCTTGGCGGCGCTATTGTAGTTTCCCATCAGATAGTAACTAGCGCCGCGCAACGCGCGATAGGCGGGATCGAGGATCAGGTCCGGTTCCTCCCTCACCATCGCACCGATCACCCCCAGCGCGTCGGCCGCTGCGCCGCGCGCGAAGTAGAACCGCGCCAATTCCAAGCGCGCCGCGTTGCGCTTGCTGCCGGACAAGGAGACGACCTTGTCCTGCAGCAGCAGCTTGGCGTCGAGGAAGTCCAAGGTCGCATCGCCACGCCAGCCGACGAAATCGAAAATGCGCATGGCGACCGCGCCATCCGCCGACCAGCCCTGGCCGAGGGCGCGATCGGAATTGGGCGACACGGTCAGCCCACGGTCGCGCGAGATGTCGATGCCATTGCGATCGCGGCGGAAGCGCAGGCCGTCGTTGAGGGATACGATGGCGATGCCCTGCGCCGTGCGCATCAGGCGTAGGTCATGAAAGTCGTATTCCTGCTCGATACCGAGGCCGGCCACGGCGAAAGGCACCACCCAGATATCGTCGCCGACCTCGGGGTCGCGCAGCGACACGACGTCGCCCGCATCCTTGGTCACGAAACGGACACGGCCGCCATAGGCCTCGCCGTCGATCTTGGGTTCGATCGCCGTCGCCGGGTTCATCACCACCGGCCTGAGAGTGACGGTCCACTCGGTGTCGTCCAGATCGAGCACGGGGTTGAAACCCTGCGCGGTGGCGAGCCGCAAGACCGTGGCGCCGCCGTGGCCGATCTGCCGCACCTCGGCGACGAGCTCCGCGCCGGTCTCGGACAGGGCCTGGGTGTCGATGCGGACCAGCGTGTCGAACACGAGCCACAGATAGCCCGCGCGGCGGAATGCGGCGGCGCGGGTCGGGCGCCGGAACGGGAACGCGAGCACGGCGCCGTCGAGGTCGGCGCGATACGCGACTTCCATGGCCGGCGCATCCTTCGGCACCTCGGTCGGCGTCCATTCGCTGCGGACCGAAACGCCGGCCCAATCCGGCGGCCGGTCGGCCGTGCCGTCGGGCACGAGCGGGGCGGCGTCTTGGGAAATCCCCGGCGCCGCCGCGGCCACCACTTGGTCGGCCGTCGGGGCGGCCGCCGGTTCTTCGGCCGGCGCCGCCACGGTTTCGACAGGGGCGATGGGCGCGGCCGCCGGGATGTCGGCCGGCAATGGAGGGGGTGGCACTGCCGCCGCAGGCACGAGCGGACCAGCCGCCTCCTGGGCCGGCGGCGTGGGCACGCCGGCGCCCTTTGCCTCGGCCGCCGGACCCTCTGTCGCCGCCTTGGCGCCGGGCCTCGGCGCAGTCGCCCCTGCGCCGCCGTCCTCGATCCGCGGCCGCCAAGTCTCCTGCCCCAACACCACGTCGACCACGACGTTCAATCCATCGCGGAAATGGCGCAGCCGCGCCCCCCCAGGGATCGAGAAATCGACGCTGAACCCGTCGCTCTGCGGCGTCACGCGAGCGCCTTCGACGCCGCGCGGGGGATCCCCCAGGAGGCGCTCGGCACTCACCTTGGCTCGGCGGCGGAAGCGCATGGTGACGCCGGTCCCCTGCTGGCGCACGCTGTAATCGACGTGGCCGGACCAGTCGAAGACGACGCGGCTGAACCCGTCATGTTCGCCGACCCTGACGCGAACGGTCGCCTCGGCCGCCGTTTTCGGCCGCGGCGAGCCGACACCCGGCCTCAGCAGGTCCAGGACCACGGAGCCCTCGTTGACGAAATGACGCAGGCCGTAGTCGCCCTTGAGATCGAAGCGCACCACCTTGCCGTCGCCGGCAAGACGCGCCGCGGCAATATAGTCGGCAAGGAATTTCTGCACTTGGCCGAACTCGGTCTCGAGCGGCCGGCCGAAGCGCACGACGAGCTGCTTGTCTTCGATCACGGCCCGATAGTCCACCGGCGAGGCCCAGTCGAACACGAGACGCACGTAGTCCGCATGCGACCAAGCCCGCAACCGTATCTGCTCCGCGTTCCAACCCGGAGAGGGCGGCCACAGCAGGACCATCGCGGCCGCCAGCAGGAGCACGCGCGACGGAAGACCGAAATCCGGGCGCCTCATCCGCCGTCTCCGTCGGCGCGCACGATGATGTCGACGCGCTGGGCGAGGCGCCGGCGCTGGGCCAGAGGCAAGGCCGGGTTCAGGCGCGCGAACTCGGCGCTGGCGCGGCCGAAGGCGCGCAGAGCCGGGGTATAGCCGGCCCGGCGCAGGGCCGCCGCCACGGTCATCGCGCGCATCAGCGACAGCTCCCAGTTGGAGACGAAGGGGCCGTCGACCGGCAGGGCTGGATCGGTGTGTCCGACCACGTCGAGTCGATTGGGGACGCCGCCGAGGGCCCCGCCGAGAACGAATAGTGCCTCCTCCGCCCCGGGGCGCAGGTCGGCACCGTCGCGATCGAAGAGGAGACGGGTCGGCAGGGCGATCACCAGGCGATCCGTCCGCACTTCGGCCGTAGCGCCGGCAAGCTCTGGCGTCGCCTCAATCTGCACGGCCAGGACCGATGCCAGATAGTCCAGATCCAGGGCCGGCCGGGGCGTCAGCGTCGCGGCGCCGGGCGCGGCGACCAGACCCGGGAGCACGTTTTCCGCCGGCTCCTTGAAGTAGTGGTTGAACGCAGTCCGGGCGGCCATCCACTTCTCCGCCTCGATTTCGGTCATGGCGAACTGGAGGATGAAGAACGCCAGGATCACCGCCATCAGGTCGGTGAAGGTGACCAGCCAGGGACCGGCGAAGGGGAAAGGCCGGCGTCTGTCCGTCGGCGGCTCGGGCTGCGTGCTCACTCTCCGTCTCCCGGCCCGGCCGCTTCGACGCGAATGACAAGACGCAGCGCGCCGGTCGGACCCTCGAACACGCCGGCGGCAAGTGCCGCCGTCGGTGCACCGCGGACGACGAGCTCGCGCGCCAGCGCCGCAGCCCGGCGCGCGGCCAACGGCGCGTCCGCCTCCGGTGCCATCGTGCCGCTCACCAGCACGTCGACCCGGTGTCGAAGACCCGCGGGCGGCGTGACTACCGCCCTCGCCGCCCATTCGAGAAGGCCCATGCTTTCCCCGCGCAGCTCCGCCTCGCCCTCGGGGAAGAGCACCGCCGCCGGCAGGTCGACGCGCACGGCATTGCCCAGGCGCGCGATCTCCACCCCGGCCAGGGCGGTCCGCTCGCGCAACAGGCCGGTGAGGTCGCGCTGAAGCCGCTTTGCGCCGGCGAGCGGCCCGGCGGCAGGGGCAAATGCGCGTTCCGGGCCGACCACCTGCGCCCGAAACGTCGTGGTCAGGCTGCCGATGACCCGATGAGTGCGCTCTACCTCAACCCGGGACAGGCTGATGAGGAACAGAAAGAAGACCAGCAGAAGCAGGAACAAAGACAAAAATGGAACCAGGCCGGCGTTGCCCTGCGGGTCGGCGGCCGGCCGGGTCGGCGGTTGGTTGTCGATGGGTGCGCTCGCAGGCACGCCGACCTACGTGCCGTGGTCAGTCGAAGCTGGCGAGAAGGGCGTCGATCTCCGCCTGAGATTGACCCTCGCCGTCGAGCTGGGGTCCTTGGAGCAAGGCCTTTTCCTCTTCGTTTTCCGCAGCGTCCGCGTCGGTATCCGGATTTGCCGCTCTGTAGGCCTCGATCTCATCGCCGAAGGCGGCCACGATCTGCTCGATCTTGCGCTCGATGTGCCGCAGCGTGTTGACAACCTTGCTGATTCGCTGACCGGTGATGTCCTGGAAGCCGCACGCCTCGTAGATGTTGGTCACGGCGTTGGAGACCATGTCGCCGTGCGCCTGGCTCAGTTCCGGCGCCACGACCTCGATCTGCTCCGCCGCCTCCATGATCCTGTGGGTCGCATCCTCCGTGGCGGCAACGATGGCATCGAGTTCGTCGGTCGCGCGGGGAATGTGCTGGCTGTTGATCTTGTCGGCCCTCAAGGCGGCGATTTCCTGACGAGCACCGGCGATGTAGCTGGCAAGGTCCTCAAGCTCGCGATAGAGCTTGAGATCGCTCTTGGTGAGGTCGCCCTCCAAGCTGTCGACGATCCGACGCACGATCTCGGTGATTTCCGCATCGTCGGACGGTTCGGTAGCCGCGCGCAGTGCGGCGATGCGCCGAATCATGTCCTCTGTGGCGTTAGGCAGCGACATGCGAGATCCTTCCCTACCGGCGCGGCGAGGGGCGCCCGAATTCGGCCTAGAAATTGCCAATGACCGTGGACAGTTTCTGCTTAAGCGTGGCGGCATTGAACGGCTTGACGATGTAATTGGAAACGCCCGCTTCTTTTGCCGCAACTACGTTTTCGGTCTTGCTTTCGGCCGAGATCATGATGAAGGTCATGGCCTTGAGCTTGTTGTCGGTGCGCACCTCCTTCAAAAGCTGCAGGCCCGTCATCGGCTCCATGTTCCAGTCCGAGATGATGAGCAAATAATCCTTCTGCCGCAGTTTCTGTAGCGCGGTGGCACCGTCCGCCGCTTCGTCGACATTGTTGAAGCCAAGCTGCTTCAAGAGATTGCGTATGATTCGCAACATGGTCTTGTAGTCGTCCACGATCAGGATCGGCATATTCATGTCGACAGCCATCGCTCACCCCACAGTAGCCGAGCCGTCTGCGGACACCCCGCAGCGTGGTTAATGACGCCGGCATAACTGACCACAATTCTGTTAATTCATTGTTACGTAAGAGGTGTATGGGTTTACCCGTACGCCGCCCGGCATCATGCGGAAGCCCGCGACCGGCGGCAGCGACAGGTGGCGCCGGCCTCAGCCGGCCGCCGCGACCCGCTCGTCCACCTCGCCTGCAATCTCGGCGAGTTTGCGCGCCAGCGCCAGATTGCCTTCGCCTACGGCTCTTTCCACCAGCCGCCACGTCAGCAGCGCGTGCGCGCGCAGGGCCTCGCATTCCTGGCTCCTGTTCATGCCACGGTCCTCCAGTTGGGTACCGCCGGAGATTTTGCCTCGACGATGCTTAACCGAAGGTTTGTGCAGACGGGTCCGGGACGTCGCCCGGCGCCGTAAACGATTTGTTAGGATTTTTCGAGCAATCTGACTTCGGGCGCATCCCCCCGCGCCCCCGCGCCCGGACGGGCGTTTCCTCCCTAGACTTGGGCCGTGTCACCCTGTGGCGCGGCCAATTTTTTTCCTAACGCCGCCCCGGGACGGACGCGCGCAGGACCGGTATTCGAGATCGATGCCGCGGCGGCTACCACTCGCCGGTGTTGGGCATGGACGCCCACGGCTCGGCGGGCGGCAGCGCCGACCCCGCCTGCAACAACTCGATGGAGATGCCGTCCGGCGAGCGCACGAAGGCCATGCGCCCGTCCCTGGGCGGACGGCTGATGGCGACGCCGGCGTCCATCAGTCGCTGGCAGAGGTCGTAGATGTTGTCGACGCGGTAGGCGAGATGGCCAAAATTGCGCGCACCGGTGAGCTCTTCGGGATCCCAGTTGTAGGTCAACTCGACCTTCGCCGCCTCGTCGCCCTCGGCAGCCAGAAAGACGAGGGTGTAGCGGCCCTGCTGGTCCTCCCTGCGCGACAACTCCTTGAGACCAAGCTTGGTGCAATAGAAATCCAGGGACTCCTCAAGGTCCCGCACGCGCACCATGGTGTGCAGATATTTCATCGCCTTTCACTCCCCGGCACGAGGGCCTTCTCCGGCCATTTGGGCAATGCGGCATTATCGCCGCCTCGGATGAGGGCGCAAGGCATCGCGCGATTGGGGCCGCGCCTAGCGCGTGCGCGTGACCTTGCTGAGGCCGCGGGGGCTGTCGATATCGCGCCGCTGCCGGCCGGCCAGGGTCATTGCCAGGAGCTGCCCGGGCGCGACGGCGGCGAAGGGCGCCAGCCACGGCGCCGGCGCCGGCGCCGCCGGCAGGTCGGCATCCGGTGCGCCTAGGGTCACGAGCCACGCTCCCGAGGCGCGCAGTTCGGCGGCGAGCGCCGCCACGTCGGCGTCGAACGGGCCGTCGCCGGTCACTGCCAGGAGCGGTAAATCCGGCGCCACCTTGGCGATCGGCCCGTGCCTGAATTCGGCCGAGGAATAGGCCTCGGCGGAAATGTAGGCGAGCTCGCCGAGTTTGAGCGCGATCTCGTGCGCGGTGGCGTAATTGAAGCCGCGGCCCAGGACCACCGCCCGCGCCGCGCGCGGCCAGTCGGCCGCCGCCTGAGCGACCGGGTCCGCTGACATTTCGAGGCTTCGCT
This sequence comes from Alphaproteobacteria bacterium, assembly GCA_036445355.1. Taxonomy (GTDB): domain Bacteria; phylum Pseudomonadota; class Alphaproteobacteria; order UBA6615; family UBA6615; genus JAZFQY01. The sequence continues at coordinate 2,919 of JAZFQY010000144.1, read as the reverse complement.
CGATGAGCTCGGGCGCCCGGCGCAGCGCCCCAAGAGCCCGCCGCCGCTCGCCCGCCTCGGCGATGGCGCTGGTCGCAATCAGCGCCAGGGCGGCGAGGCTGGCGGTGTAGGTCTTGCTGGCCGCGACGCTGCGCTCGACCCCGGCATGAATTTGCAGCACGTGGGCCGCCGCCCGGGCCAGCGGCGATTGGCCGTCGTTCGTCACCGCCACGGTGAGCGCCCCCTGGTCGCGTCCGGCCTCGACCACCGCCACCACGTCAGGCGACTGGCCCGACTGGGAGATCCCCAGGACCAGGCCCTGTCCCAGTCGCGGCCGCGCCCCGGCGAGGGTGAACAGGGATGGCGCGGCCAGCGCCACCGGCAGGCGCAACAGGTCGCCAAAGAGATACTGGGCGTAGCGGGCGGCATTGTCGGACGAGCCGCGGGCCGCGATCATCACGAAGGCAGGGTCGTGCGCGCGGATGCGGCCGGCGATGTCGTCCGCGACGGCGGCCTCGGCGTGCAGCAACGCGGCGACGACCCGCGGTTGCTCGGCGATCTCTCGCGCCAGATGACTCACGCCATCGTCCTCCGATCGGGTCGCCGACCGCGTCCTCGCCGGACCCCGCGCCGTGTTTCACTGCAGTCCATGCGCCGTCTCTAGGTGAATCGCCGCGACACCGCAAGGCGGCCGGCGCCGCTTGTCGGCCGCGGCCGCACCCCCATATGAGACCCGCCGCTATGCGGACCCGCCGGGAGGCCATGAGTCGCGCCTTATCATTCTTTCGCATTTTGTGCCTGACCGGGGGAGCGAGCGTGCTCGCGCTGGCCTGCTTGGCACCGCTCATGGCCGGCGCACAGGCCCTCGGCGGCTGCACCGCAGCCGCGGGCGGCGCGTTCCGGGTTGAGGTGCGACTCGATACGGCGCCGGTGCGTCTGAATCGCAGCCTGAGCCGGGCCCAGCTCGGCGAAAGGACTTTCCATGGCCCACGCACCCGGGTCCTGGGTCTCACGCACTCGACCGTGGACCTCGATACCAGCGCCGCCTACAAATGGTCCCCGGCCGGCGACGGCGCCTGCTTCTGGGTCGAGGCCGTGGATGTCGTCCTGCGCTACCAGGCAGTGGAGATCTTCGTCGCCTCGGAATATTCCCCCAATAGTTGCGCCTACCACGCGATCCTGCGGCACGAACAAGAGCACGTTGCCGTCGCCAGGAAGCATCTCGACCGTTATGCGCCGAGATACCGCGCCGCGCTGACCTCGCTGCTCATCCCGAGGCCGCGCAGCCCCAAGTTGGTCGCCTCGCAATCGGAGATGCAGCAGGAAATAGAGCGACTCCTCGCCAAGTTGCTGCAGCCGATCGCAACGGAAATGCACCGCGAGATGGCCGAAGCGCAAGCCGCGCTCGATACGCCGCAGGTGTATCGTCGCGTTCGCAGGCAATGCAAAAACTGGTGAATTTGCTTGGGATGTGGCACGGCCCCGGTTCGCGGGGTCGCCGTTATGGCGCAGGTGTATTGTCACCGGTGCCGACGCGCGTAGGTACGCAATTTTGGCGGCCGAATCGCAAGTGATGTGGTGCAAAACCATTTCTTCGCGCCTATTCTTCACTTCAGATTCTTCTCAAAAAGCCGGCGCCCCCGGCCGGCATGCAAGGGTGGAGAAGCCATGGCCGCCAATAGGCACAAGCTGCGCAGCACCGAATGGTTCGGCCGCCGGGACAAGGACGGTTTCACCCACCGCGCCTGGATGAAGAACCAGGGCCTGCCGGATCACCTGTTCGACGGCAGGCCGGTTATCGGCATCTGCAACACCTGGTCGGAGCTGACCCCGTGCAATGCCCACTTCCGCCAGCTCGCCGAGCGGGTCAAGCGCGGTGTCTACGAGGCGGGCGGGTTTCCGCTCGAGTTCCCAGTCACCAGCCTGGGCGAAACCCTGATGCGGCCGACCACCATGCTGTTCCGCAACCTGGCCAGCATGGACGTGGAAGAATGCATTCGCGCCAACCCCTTGGACGGCGTGGTGCTGATGGTGGGCTGCGACAAGACAACCCCATCCCTGCTCATGGGCGCGGCGAGCTGCGACCTGCCGACCATCACCCTGAGCGGCGGACCGATGCTAAGTGGCCGCTTTCGCGGCAAAAAGATCGGCTCCGGTACCCACGTCTGGAAATTCTCCGAGGCGGTGCGCGCTGGCGAGATGACCCTGGCGGACTTCATGGACGCGGAGTCGGGCATGTCGCGGAGCCACGGCCACTGCATGACCATGGGCACCGCCTCGACCATGGCCTCGATGGTCGAGGCCCTGGGCATGGGCCTGCCGTCGAACGCCGCCATTCCGGCGGCCGATTCCCGGCGCTACGTGCTCGCCCACATGGTGGGAAGGCGCGCGGTGGAAATGGTGCGCGAGGACCTGCGCCTATCGAAAGTCCTCACCCGCGAGGCGTTCGAGAACGCCGTCCGGACGAACGGCGCCATCGGCGGCTCGACCAACGCGGTGGTGCACCTACTCGCCATCGCAGGTCGCGTCGGGGTCGGCCTAGATCTCGATGACTGGGACCGGCTCGGCTGCGAGGTGCCGTGCATCGTCAATCTGATGCCGTCGGGCGTGTTCCTGATGGAGGACTTCTATTACGCCGGCGGGCTGCCGGTGGTGCTACGCCGGCTCATGGAGGAGGGCCTGCTGCACGCCGACGCGCTTACCGTCAACGGCCGCACAATGGGCGCCAACCTCGCCGACGCCGAGTGCTGGAACGACGACGTCATCCGCCCCTTCGACCGGCCGGTCATGGACGCCGCTGGCATCGCCGTGCTGCACGGCAATCTGGCGCCCGACGGTGCAATCATCAAGCCCTCGGCCGCCAGCGCGGAGCTGATGCGCCACCGCGGCCGCGCCGTCGTCTTCGAGGATATCGAGGACTACAAGTCGCGCATCGACGAC
>JAZFQY010000143.1:0-6530 GCA_036445355.1 Alphaproteobacteria bacterium | reverse complement strand
GCCGTATGGCCTCCGTGTTAGAGCCTTCTCCGGTCATATTGACCCATTCTGATAGAGCCATTTTGGGTCAGGGCCAGGAAAGTGCCGCGGAGGGTAGCCACAGCTACGCTTAAGGCGCTTGACGCCGCCCTGGCCCAAATGGCCTGTCCCTGCAGGTTGTCCCGCGAGGGGCAGCCGCAGCGTTGTCTGCCTCGCCCGATGCCCCGCATCGCGCTTCGCCAGACGCCTTGCGGCCTGCCGCCTCGCGGGCACAACAGAATTGCGTCAATATGTCCGGAAAAGGCCCTAAACTTCGGCCACGAACTTGCTGGGGACTCGCAATTGCCGCTGCCGGCCGCTGACGAATTCGGGATGTGGGCGACCTTCGCCATCATCCTGGCGACGCTGGTGCTCTATGCGTTGGAGCGCCTGCCGCTGGCCGTGACTTCGCTGGCGGTAATCTGCGTGCTGATGGCGCTGTTCCAGGCCAGTCCGTTGCCGGACGAAGCGGGCCGCAACCTGCTGGGGCCGGAGCGATTGCTGGCCGGCTTCGCCGCCCCGGCGCTGCTGGCGGTGGTGGCGCTCATGGTCATGGGCGAGGGGCTGGTGCAGACCGGCGTCGTGGAGCGCGGCGCCGGCATGCTGATGGTCATGGCGCGCGGCCACGCCCTCGCGGCGACCGCCCTGTCGCTCTTGGTGGTGCTGGTGATCAGCGCCTTTCTCAACAATACGCCGGTGGTGGTGATCTTCATTCCCATCATGCAGGCCTTGAGCGAGCGGCTGCGCCACTCGGCTAGCTACCTGATGATGCCCTTGAGTTTTGCCGCCATCCTCGGCGGCATGCTCACCCTGATCGGCTCCTCGACCAATCTTCTGGTCGACTCCGAGCTCACGGGCCTGCGCGGCGTCGGCTTCGAATTCTTCGAGTTCACCGTCCCGGGGCTGGTGCTGGCCGGGGTAGGGCTCGTCTTTGCCGTGCTGGTGGCGCCGCGGTTGCTGCCGGATCGGGCGCCACTGGCATCGGCGCTCGGTGCCGGCGGCAAGCAATTCATCGCCCAGATCACCGTCGCGCCGAAGTCCAAGCTCGTCGGCACCAAGGCGGTGGGCGGCGCCTTTCCGGCGCTGGAGGACGTGACCGTGCGCCTGATCCAGCGCGGCGAGCGCGCCATCGTGCCGCCGTTCGAGGACCTCGAGCTCCTGGCCGGCGACGTGCTGGTAGTGGCGGCGACGCGCAAGGCGCTGACCGAGGCGGTCCGGGGCGAGACCGGCCTCCTGCACCCGGACGTCGTGGTCGTCGACGACAAGGGCGACGGCGCCGAGCCGCCCGGAGCCCCGGGGGAGCAGTTGCTGGCGGAGGTGATGGTGACGCCGGCCTCGCGCCTGATCGGCCAGGCGCTGGAGCAGATCGGCTTCCGCTACCGCTTCGGCTGCATCGCGCTGGGCATCGGCCGCCGCTCACGCATGATCCGTTCGCGCATGACCCAGATCCGGCTCGAGGCGGGCGATGTGCTGCTGATCCAGGGCCACCGCAGCGACATCCGCGCCCTGCGCGCCAACCCCGACATCCTGCTGATGGAATGGTCGGCGGCCGACCTGCCCTCGGTGCATCATGTCAAGTCGGCGATGGTGATCTTCGCCGGCGTGATCATGGCCGCGGCCAGCGGCCTGACGCCGATCGTGGTCGCGGCGCTGTTCGGGGCGGCGCTGATGCTCCTTCTGGGCGTCCTCAACGTGCGCCAAGCCGGGCGCGCCATCGATCGCAACGTGGTGATGATGATCGCGGCGGCGCTGGCCCTGGGCGCGGCGCTGCAGGAGACCGGCGGCGCCCGCTTCCTGGCCGACACCATGCTTGTTCTCGCCGGCGATGCCGGGCCGGCGGTGGTGCTGTCGGGCTTCTTCCTGCTTGTCGCCGTCCTCGCCAATGTCATCAGCACCAAGGCGACGGCGGTCCTGTTCACGCCCATCGCCTTCGTCATGGCCGGCGGGCTGGGCGTGCCGGCGGAGCCGTTCGCGGTGGCGGTGCTTTTCGGCGCCAACTGCTGCTTCGCCTCGCCCGTGGGCTACCAGACCAACCTCCTGGTCATGGGGCCGGGGCACTATCGCTTCACCGACTTCGCCCGCGCCGGCGCGCCGCTGGTGATCCTGGTTTGGCTCGCCTTCAGCTTCTTCGCCCCCTGGTATTACGGGCTCTGATGCGGCTTCGATCTCCGTAATGCATAGCAGGCGTTGACGCGGGGCCCAGTGCGCCTACACTCCGCGGCGGGCCACGCCCTCCCAACGGGGCGCGGCGTTCTGCAAGGAACGCGAGTGATGACCGTCTCCCCCGCCCGGCCGGCGGCGCGCCCGGCCGAACCCCGATTTTCCTCCGGTCCCTGCGCCAAACGTCCCGGCTGGACGCCGGCGGCCCTCGACGGCGCCGTGCTCGGCCGCTCCCACCGGACGCCGGCGGCGAAGGCGAAGCTCGCGGCGGTGATCGAGGAATCGCGCGCCCTCCTCGGCATCCCGGCGGACTACCGGATCGCCATCATGCCGGCCTCTGATACCGGCGCCTTCGAGGCCGCGATGTGGTCGCTCCTGGGCCCCCGGGGGGTCGACGTGCTGGCTTGGGAGAGCTTCGGCAAGGGCTGGGCGACCGACATCGTCGATGAGCTCGGCCTCGCCGACGTGCGCGTCATGGCGGCCGACTATGGCGAGCTGCCCGACCTTGGCCGGGTCGATCCGGTGCGCGACGTGGTCTTCACCTGGAACGGCACCACTTCCGGCGTGCGCGTGCCCGACGGCACGTGGATCAGCCCGGACCGCGCCGGCCTCACCCTGTGCGACGCCACCTCGGCCGTCTTTGCCATGGATCTGCCATGGGACCGGCTCGATGCCGTCACCTGGTCCTGGCAGAAGGTGTTGGGCGGCGAGGCCCAGCACGGCATGTTGGTGCTGAGCCCGCGCGCCGTGGTGCGCCTGGAGGACCACACCCCGTCCTGGCCGATGCCGAAGATCTTCCGCCTGACCAAGGGCGGCCTACCGATCGAGGGTATCTTCCGCGGCGAGACCATCAACACCCCGTCGATGCTTTGCGTCGAAGACCAGCTTGACGCCCTCGCCTGGGCGCGGTCCGTGGGCGGACTGCCGGCGCTCATCGCCCGGGCCGAGGCCAATCTGGCGCTGATCGCCGACTGGGTCGGGCACAGCGAGTGGGTGGACTTCCTGGCCCGCGCGCCGCGCACCCGCTCATGCACCAGCGTCTGCCTGAGGATCGTCGATCCCTGGTTCCAGGGCCTCGACGCCGAGGGTCAGGCGGTGGCGGCGAAGCGCGTGGCCGCGCTCCTGGAGGAGGAGGGTGCGGCCCATGATTTGGGCGCCTACCGCGCGGCGCCGCCGGGCCTGCGCCTGTGGGCCGGCGCAACGGTCGAGCGCGACGACCTGGCGGCGCTCATGCCCTGGCTCGACTGGGCCTTCGCCGCAGCGAAGGCGGAGCACGCCTAGTGTCCCGAATCCGAAATTCGATTGATCGAGTTCCGGGTTCAACGGGACACTAACTATCTGAATCTAGTGTGATTCAGATTCCAAAGTTCGGCACAATATTTATGCCGAACTTCGGAACCATCACACGAGCCAACAGCACCTCAAACAGGTAAGCGATCCATGCCCAAGGTTTTGATTGCCGACAACATGAGCCCGCGCGCGGCGGAGACTTTCAGTGCCCGCGGGATCGAATGTGATACCAGGACGGACCTCGGCCGGGACGAGCTCAAACAGGTGATCGGCGGCTATGACGGCCTGGTGGTACGTTCGGCGACCAAGGTGACGGCCGAGGTGCTGGCGGCGGGCGAGCGGCTCAAGATCGTCGGCCGCGCCGGCATCGGTGTCGACAACATCGACGTCGCCGCCGCCACCCAGGCGGGGATCGCGGTGGTGAACACGCCCTACGGCAACGCCATCACCACCGCCGAGCACGCCATCGCCTTGATGTTCGCCGTGGCGCGACAGATCCCGGCGGCCAATGCCTCGACCCACGCCGGCAAGTGGGAGAAGGTGCGCTTCGTCGGCGTCGAGCTGAGTGGCAAGATCTTGGGCCTGATCGGCAGCGGCACCATCGGCTCCATCGTTGCCGAGCGCGCCCTGGGGCTGAAGATGCGGGTCATCGCCCACGACCCCTATCTGAGCCCGGCGCGCGCCGAGGATCTGGGGGTGGAGAAGGTCGGCCTCGACACGCTCTTCGCGCGCGCCGACTTCATCAGCTTGCACGCGCCGCTCACCGATGAAACGCGCAATCTCATCGACGCCACAGCGCTGGCCAAGATGAAGCCCGATGTGCGCATCATCAATTGCGCCCGCGGGGGCATCATCGTCGAGTCGGACCTGAAGGCGGCGCTCGAGGCTGGCAAGATCGCCGGCGCGGCGCTCGACGTCTTCGAAAAGGAGCCGGCGACCGAGAATGCCCTGTTCGGCATGGAGCAGGTGGTGTGCACACCGCATTTGGGCGCCTCGACCAGCGAAGCGCAGGAGAACGTCGTCCTGCAGGTTGCCGACCAGATTTCCGACTTCCTGCTCACCGGCGCCGTCGTGAATGCGCTCAACATGCCGGCGGTGAGCGCCGAAGAGGCGCCGAAGCTAAGACCCTACATGGCCCTCGCCGAACAGCTCGGAAGCTTCGCCGGACAATCGACGCGTTCGGGCGTGAAGTCGGTGACGATCGAATACGAAGGCGAGGCCGCAAGGCTCAACACCAAGCCGTTGAGCGCCGCCGCCCTCAAGGGCCTGCTGCAGCCGCAGCTCGAGGCGGTGAACATGGTCAGCGCCGCCGTGGCGGCCCGGGAGCGCGGCATCGAGGTAACCGAAATCCGGCACGAGCGGCCGTGCGACTATCAAAGCATGATCACCCTGGCGGTGACGACCGAGCAGCAGACCCGCAGCGTTTCGGGCACGTTGTTCGGCGGTGACAAGCCGCGCGTTGTCAACGTCAAGGGAATCCCTCTCGAGGCCGAACTCGCCTCGCACATGATCTACATCACCAACAACGACAAGCCGGGGTTGATCGGCGGTGTCGGCATGGTGCTCGGCGACGCCGGCATCAACATCGCTTCCTTCCATCTCGGCCGCGCCAGCCGCGGCGGCAACGCCATCGCCTTGATCGAAGTCGATCAGGTGGTTCCCGACGAAATACTTGAGGCCATTGAAAATCTCCCGAACGTCCTACAGGTCAGGCCGCTGCATTTCTGAGCCGGGCGTCGAGCGGGGAAGCAGCCATGGCAGGTGGCGCAAGGGATATTCTCGGCGGGCTTTCCGCGGTGTGCGTGGTGTCGAGCGCCGCGGCGGCGGAGCCGCGGGTCGTGCGCATCGACGACGGCGGCGCGCGCCTCATGCGCGCCGGCGGCATTGGCATGCCGGCGGCAGCGGCTGCCGTCTCCGTCGAGACGCGCGGCGGCGCGCGCTCCGGGTCGTGAGCTTCGCCGGCGGGCGAGTGCAGGAGCAGCACCGCGAGCCCCACGGGACGGCTATCGCGATCCTATCCGTCGCCGCAGCCAAGGATGGCGCGACGGGGCTCGCCTACGGTCTCGCAGACGGCACGCTTATCGTACTGTTGCCGTGAGCCGTGGGCTTGCCGCCAACGGCCCGGCGGGCCCTATATCAGGCCCATCAAGACGCGCCGGTTCTGTGGCTCGCGCACGCCGTCCGGCGTCGCCACCAGGGGCTCGCTCTCGCCCTTGGCGAGGGTGGCAACGGCGTCTTCGGGGATGCCGAGCCGGATGAGCTGCTCGCGCACGGCGTCGGCCCGGCGCTGGGACAGGCCCAGATTGTAGATATCCGGGCCGGAGCGGTCGGCGTGGCCGATGAGCTCGATCCTGACGCTGCCGAGCGTGCCGGCGTTGGTGGCGGCGGTGCGCACGATGTCGAGCGCTTCCGGCGTCAAAACGGCGCTGTCCCAGTCGAAGAAGACAAGGTAGCTGCTTATCGTCGCCGGCGTGGCGGCCACGATGCCCGACGGCTCGGTGAGCACAATCTTGATCGACTCCGGATCGTAGTCGGCCAGCTGCTCGGCCTCGGCAATCGCCGCCTCGAATGCGGCGCGGCAGCGCTCGACGTCGGCCTGACGGCCGGCCTCGGCGGCCTCGATCCAGCAATCGAAGCGCACCTGCGCGTTGCCCGTAAGTGCCGGCGCTACCTGCCGGCCGCCTTTGAGAAAGACGTCGTTCAGCCGGCCGAGGGCGGCGTAGAGCTCGACCGCGTCGCTGGGGCCGAGGTTCTCGCACGCCGTCGCCAAGTGTTCAGGATGGACGGTGGTGAGTGCTTATGAGGATGCTGGTATCTCAGGGCTCGCGCCGTGCGCTGCTGGTCGGTGTCATCACGGATCGCCTGCGCGGTATTGACCGATTCTGTTGAAAAACTCGGTTGTGAATACTTCGGGGCGGATCTGGCGCAATGATGATTCGCTGCAAAAGGCGATCGCTATCGATCATTGCGCAGGAGCCTCCTGCCTGATTCGAAAGTTACGAGCAAAACTGGCCGGCGGAGTTTTTCAACAGAATCGACCCAACCCGGACATTCCGGGTTTA
>JAZFQY010000142.1:0-7578 GCA_036445355.1 Alphaproteobacteria bacterium | reverse complement strand
CTCCCTGGCCGATTCGTCGGCGCACAGCGTGCGGGCGCAATTACGTGCCTTCGCCCGGGATCACTTAATAATCCATTAATTCCATTGCTGCTATATTTACAGTTTGCTAGTTAACCATGTCTTCATCGCGATGCATGCCCGCTTGTGCAGAGTCGCTTAATGTCTAGGCTGCGCCTGCGTTCCTCCCGCCCGGCGCGAAATGCTGCGGCACCGCCGCCGGCAGAGCCACAGCTGTCTGTGGCGCCGCCGGCCGTGGGCCATGTCGGGCTGATTCTGCGCGACGGGCGAGAGCATTTCGGCGCCAACCTGCGCGATATCGCCAACGCGCTGCGCATTCGCGTCGCCTACGTGCAGGCGATCGAGGAAGGCCGATTCGACGACCTGCCGGGGCCCACCTACGCCGTCGGCTTCGTGCGCGCCTATTCGGATTTTCTCGGCTTCGACACCGAACTCCTGATCGAGCGGTTCAAGGTCGAAACCAGCGCCCTATCGCACAAGGTGGAACTGGATTTCCCGATCGCGCCGCCGGAAGGGCGGTTTCCGGGCAGGGGGGCGCTCCTGTTCTCACTGCTCGTCGCCGGCGTCGTCTTAGGCGGCTGGTACTACATGCAGATCAAGGATGAGTTCGAGTTCGAGCGCGTACCCGCCATCGTCATGGACAAGCTGACCGGCTCGGTTACCGGCAACGTCGCCGGGCCCGTGGCCGACCCGCCGCCGATATCCGTGCCCATGCCGGAGGCGCCGATCGAGGAGGCGAACGGAGCGCTTGCCATCGGCCCGGCTGCCGCGACACCGGCTGCGGAGGCTGCGCCGGACGAGACACCGGATCCGCTGACGCCGCGCGTTGCGGCGGCGGTGGTAGAGGAGGTCGCGCCGCCGCCTGCGGCCGAAGATAATTTGGCCGCCGCCGCCGTTGCGCCGGTCGTGATCCTCGAGCCACCGGCGCCCACACGGCCGCCCGTCACGATCCCCGCGCCGCCCGTCGCGGATGCCGCCCCGGAGGCGCCGCAGGTCGCCGCACTACCGCAGGTGCCCGTGGTCCCGGCACCGGCCGAGGCCGCGCCCCCGGGGCCGCGAAACGAAGCAGATCCGGTCGAGCCGGCCGAACCGGTCGCCGCAGCGGCCGAGGCCGAGGGTGATCCCTTCGGGCTGCCGTCGGTGCCGCGGAGCGCGCGGGTTGCCACCTCCGGACGTGTATACGGCATGCCCAACCGCGACGTGCGCATCATCATCATCGCCACTGTCGACAGTTGGATCCAGATCCGCGACGCGACCCGGAGCGATGTCTTCACGCGCATGCTGCGGGCGGGGGACAGTTATCGCGTCCCCGACCGAGAAGGGCTGATCTTGATGACCGGCAACGCCGGCGGTCTGATGATCGAGGTCGACGGCGAGGCCGGGCACGCACTCGGCGACGCAGGCGTGGTGGCGCGCGACGTGGCGCTCGACCCGGAGGAACTGCGCGCACGTCTACTGCGCCAATAGGTACTTGGGTCCGGCCCGCCGTCTCGATATTTGCCGGCTTGATATTTGCTGGACGCTCACGCATGTTAGATGCGTAGCGCACCCGGTGCCGGGCGGCACCTGACGCGACGAGTTAGCCCGATGAGCCTGCGGCCCTACCGCGATATTCACCGCCGCAAGAGCCGGCGGATCATGATCGGCGGCGTTGCCGTCGGCGACGGGGCGCCGATTTCCGTTCAATCCATGACCAACACGCCGACTGCCGACGTGGCGGCGACGACGGCGCAAGTGCGCGCGCTCGAGGCCGCCGGCGCCGATATCGTGCGCGTTTCCTGCCCAGACGCCGAATCCACCGCCGCGCTCAAGGCGATCGTGCGCCAGGCCGCGGTGCCCGTCGTCGCCGACATCCACTTTCATTACAAGCGGGCGATCGAGGCGGCGGAGGCCGGCGCCGCCTGCCTGCGCATCAATCCCGGCAATATCGGCGCCCGGGCGCGGGTGCGCGAAGTGATCAGGGCGGCGCGCGACAATGGCGCCGCCATCCGCATCGGCGTCAACGCAGGCAGCCTGGAAAAGCACCTGTTGGAAAAATATGGCGAGCCCTGCCCGCAGGCGTTGATCGAAAGCGCGCTCGCGTCGGCGAAGCTGCTCGAGGACGAGGACTTTCACGCCTTCAAGATTTCGGTCAAGGCCTCGGACGTGTTCCTGGCGGTGGCCGCCTATCGCGGCTTGGCGGCGGCGTGCGATCATCCGCTGCATATCGGCATCACCGAGGCCGGCGGCCTGCGCACCGGCACCGTCAAGTCGGCGCTCGGCATGGGCGGCCTGCTGTGGGACGGCATCGGCGACACCCTGCGCGTCTCCCTCACCACCGACCCCGTGGAGGAGGTACGGGTCGGCTTCGAGATGCTGAAGGCGCTGGGGCTGCGCCATCGCGGCGTCACCCTGGTGGCCTGTCCGTCCTGCGCCCGCCAGCAGTTCGAGGTGATCGACGTCGTGCGCCGGCTTGAGGAGCGCCTGGACCACATCACCACGCCGATGACCGTTTCCGTCATCGGCTGCGTGGTTAACGGTCCGGGCGAGGCGATGGCGACCGACATCGGCCTCACCGGCGGCGGGCGCGGCACGCATCAGATCTATCTCGGCGGCCTTGCCGACCACCGGCTGCAGAATGCCGACATCGTCGATCATCTGGTCGCGCTGGTCGAGCGCAAGGCGGCCGAGATCGAGGCGCTCAAGGCCGGCGACGAAGACCGTTCCCACCGGCTTAACCCGGCCGCCGAATAGCCACGCGACCTCACAAAGGACGTCCGTGTGTGGCGAAGCTTCAGCCTGTGCGCGGCACGCGCGACCTGTTGCCGGAGGACGTGCGCCGGCATCGCCATGTCGTCGAGACGGCGCGCAAGATAGCCGGACGCTATGGGTTCGACGAAATCTCGCCACCGATAATTGAGTTCTCGGAAGTGTTTCGCCGCACCCTTGGCGATACGTCCGACATTGTCACCAAGGAGATGTATACTTTTACCGATCGCAGCGGCGAGGAGATCACTCTACGACCGGAGGCCACGGCGGGCATTGCCCGCGCCTTTATTTCCGGCGGTCTGAGCCAGCAGCTGCCGCTCAAATATTTCTGCAGCGGTCCGATGTTCCGCTACGAGCGGCCGCAAAAGGGCAGGCTGCGGCAATTTCACCAAGTCGACGTGGAGATCCTTGGCGTTGCCGAGGCGCTCGCCGACATCGAGATCGTCGCTCTCGCGTCTCAGTTTCTCGGCGCGCTCGGCGTTCAGCAGCGCACGACGCTTGAGCTCAACTCCCTCGGCGACACGGCGAGCCGCGATGCCTACCGGAATGTGCTGATCGAATATTTCGACCAGCGCCGCGACGCGCTGTCTGAGGATAGCCGACAGCGGCTGGCACGAAATCCTCTGCGCATACTCGACTCGAAGGACGAGGGCGACATTCGTCTGGTCGCTGAGGCGCCGACCTTCTCGGACCATCTGACCAAGGAAGTCGTCGCGTATTTTGCCGAAGTCCGCGATGGCCTCGACGCGCTCGGCATCGCTTATGTGATCAATCCGCATTTGGTCCGGGGCCTCGACTATTACTGCCATACGGCCTTCGAGTTCACGACCGAGGCGTTGGGCGCGCAGGGTGCCGTCATCGCCGGCGGCCGCTATGACGGTCTGGTCGAATCGATGGGTGGGCCGCCGACGCCCGGCACCGGCTGGGCCGCCGGCGTCGAGCGACTGGCGATGCTGATCGACGCGCCGCCGCCGCCGCCGCGGCCGGCCGCGCTCGTGCCCCTGGGCGAGGCGGCGGAGCGCCGGGCGATGATCCTCGCCCACAGCCTGCGCGCCGAGGGCTTCGTCGTCGAGCTCGGCTATCGCGGCAATCTGTCGCGGCGGCTGAAGCGCGCCGACCGGTTGGGCGCCCGCGTCGCCGTGCTCATCGGCGACGACGAACTGGCGCGCGAGGCGGCCACCGTGCGTGACCTGGATACGGGCGAGCAGGTGGAGGTGCCCCTGGCCCGTCTCGCCGATCACCTCGCCGCCTTTCGCTAGCGATCCCATGGCCCGTCCAGGCGAGCCGCCGGCCGCCATGGTCGTGGTCGGCGCCGACCATCGCAACAGCTCCGTCATGTTGCGCGACCGCATCTTCGTCGACGACGCGGCGGCGCCGGATATTCTCGCCGGATTGGCACGCGCGGGGCTGGCCCAGTGCCTGGCGCTGTCGACCTGCGGCCGGGTCGAGATCCACGCCATCCACGGCTCGCCGGATGAGACGGCGGAGCGTGCCGCCGCGACGCGGGAGCGGGCCGTCGCCACCGGCCGGCGCCTGGGCTGCCAGGGGGTCGGCTACGACGAATTGGCCGCTTCCGTCGCCGCCCATGACATCGTCATCGCCGCCGCCGGCCGCTGCCTGATCAGCGCCGAGCTGGTCGCCACGGCCCTTGAACGGCGGCGGCGAAAACCGATCTTCATAAAAGACGCCGCCGTGCCCGGCGACGCGGAGCCGGCGGTCGAGCGCCTGGACGAGGCGTATTGCTACGATTTGGACGACCTCGAGGGCGTCGCCCAGCGCGGACTGGCGAGCCGCCAGGGCGCGGCCCAACTGGCGTGGCAGATCCTGGATGAGGAGCTGGATGCCTTTCTGCGCGGCCGCACCGAGCGCGCGGCGGTGCCGACTTTGCAATGCCTGCGGCGGCGTTTCGAGGCGGCGCGCGAGGAAGACCCCGCCCCGACGGACGCGGCGGAGGCGACGGGGCTGTTGATCAACCGCCTGCTGCACGCCACCTCCGAGGCCCTGCGTCGGAACGCGGCCGGGGGCGCCTTGGAGGCGGGCACACGGCGCCTGTTCAGACTCGACCTCGACGAGGACAGTGAGGACAAGGAGAAGCCGGAGTGAGCTTCGAGGACAAACTCGATCGGGTCGTCGCTCGCCATGAGGAGCTGGCGGCGCGGCTGGCCGAGGTGGAAGCGCTGACGCACAAGGACTATGCGCGCCTGGCCAAGGAGTACGCCGAGCTGGAGCCCGTGGTCGCCGGCATCCGCGAACTGCGCAAGCGCCAGGGCGAGATGACCGAACTGTCGGAGCTGCTGGCCGACCCCGAGACCGACGCGGAGATGAAGGCGCTGGCCGAGGACGAGTTGGCAGGGCTCAAGGCGCGGCTGCCGAAGCTGGAAGAGGACGTCAAACTGATGCTCCTGGCCAAGGACGACGCCGACGCGCGCAACGTCATCCTCGAGGTGCGCGCCGGAACCGGCGGCGAGGAGGCGGCGCTGTTCGCCGGCGAGCTGGTGCGCATGTATCAGCGCCACGCCGACCTCCATGGCTGGAAGTTCGAGACCATGGGGATGAGCGAGACCGGCCTCGGCGGCATCAAGGAGGCGACGGCCGCGATCAGCGGCGGCGACGTGTTCGGCCGCCTCAAATTCGAGTCCGGCGTACATCGCGTGCAGCGCGTCCCGGTCACCGAGTCCGGCGGCCGCATCCACACCTCCGCCGCCACCGTCGCCGTCCTGCCCGAGCCCGAGGATGTGGAGATCGAGGTCAACGAAAAGGAGCTGCGCGTCGACACATATCGCTCCCAGGGCGCCGGCGGCCAGCACGTCAACACCACCGATTCCGCCGTGCGCATCACCCACCTGCCGAGCGGCATCGTCGTCCAATGCCAGGACGAGAAGTCGCAGCACAAGAACCGCGCCAAGGCGATGAAGGTGCTGCGCGCCCGCCTCTACGACCATGAGCGGGCACGGCGCGACGCCGAGCGCGCGGCGGACCGCAGGAGCCAGGTCGGCAGCGGCGACCGCTCGGAGCGCATCCGCACCTACAACTATCCCCAGAGCCGGGTCAGTGATCACCGCATCAACCTGACGCTCTACAAGCTGGAGCAGGTGCTGGCCGGTGCGGCCCTGGACGAGATCATCGACGCGCTGGTGGCCGAGGACCAGGCGGCGCGCCTGGCGGCGGTGTGATGCGTCTCGCCACGGGACCGCACGCGCCGCCCACCATCGGCGAGGCCATAGGCGCCGCCGGCCGGCGCCTCGCCGCGGCGGGGGTCGACGCGCCGCGCCGCGACGCGCGGCTGCTCCTCGCCCACGCCCTCGGCACCGCGCCGGAAGTGGTGTTCGCCTATCCGGAACGGCGGCTTAGCGCAAAGGAGGGCGCCGCCTTCGGCACCCTTCTCGGCCGCCGCGCAGGGCGCCAGCCGATGGCGCAGATCCTCGGCCGGCGCGAGTTCTGGTCGCTGGACTTCGCGGTAACGCCCGCGGTCTTGACGCCGCGGCCGGAGAGCGAGACCGTGGTCGAGGCGGTGCTGGATGCTGGTCCCGATCCATGCGCCAGGGTGCTCGATCTGGGCACGGGCAGCGGCTGCCTGCTCCTGGCGCTGCTGGCCGAACTACCGAACGCACACGGCTTCGGCGTGGATTTGAGCGCCGCGGCGATCGCCGTCGCCGCGGCCAACGCTCGTGCCCTGGGCCTGGCCGCGCGGGCACGGTTTTGTGTCGGCGACTGGGGGCGCGCCCTCGGGGACCGGTTCGACGTGATCGTAAGCAATCCTCCGTACGTGACATCCGCAGCCATCGATTCGCTGGCACCTGAGTCGTGCCGGCACGAACCGCGAATGGCTCTCGATGGCGGGACTCACGGCCTCGATGCCATGCGCGCGCTGGCACCGGAGGTGGCCCGGCTGCTGGCCTCGGGGGGCGTCGCCGCCATCGAGATCGGCGCCGGGCAAGGCATTGAGGTGGAAAATATGTTCGCGACATGCGGATTGACGGTCACGGCCCGTCGGCGTGACCTCGCCGGCGTCGAGCGCTGTCTGCTCCTGGCCGGCCCTTGAATTGCCTAAACTGCTCGCAAAAATCGCTTGGAAATCAGCGCAATGAGGAATAGGGTGCACGGGTCGTGATCGTCGTGCATAAGGCGCTTGGGCGGATCGCGACCGGCTTCCCGGATACTGGCTGCCTGATTTATCGGCTCGGGGCAGCGACAGATGTGGCGGGCGTGTGACCCGTTCCCGGGCGCGGCCAGCGCAAAGGGCACCTCGATTGTGCAGGGCCATTTTTGTGCGGGGCCGTTAGCGATCTGGAAACCGGGAAGCGTCAGACTGAATCTGGCAACTCATTAGGGCCGTTTTGATGGACAGACGCATGAGGCAAGGTCAGGCGGGGAAGCGTTCGCGCGGACGCAACGGGCGCCGCATTCACAATCCGCGTTCGCAGGTCTTTGACAGCAATGGTCCCAACGTCCGCATCCGCGGAAATGCGTTACAGATCTGCGAGAAGTATCAGCAACTTGCGCGCGACAACTCGTCGGCCGGGGATTGGGTCTCGACCGAGAACATGCTGCAGCACGCGGAGCACTATTTCCGCCTCTACACCGCCAGCCAGACCCCTCAGGGCGGCGACGGCCGCCAGCCCCAGGCAGCCGGCCAGCCACGGCCGCAGAACGGCGCCGGCGACGGTCCCGCCGGTTCGCAACAGTCGAACGGTCAGGATACGGCCAGCGAGTCCGGGCCCACCCAACCCTGAAATTCGCGCACAGAACCGGTGGTGGCGCGCCCGGCCGGTTCGCCCGACGCTTCTTGTGCGTCCAATTTGCAACGCCATA
>JAZFQY010000141.1:0-4165 GCA_036445355.1 Alphaproteobacteria bacterium | reverse complement strand
TGGCCGCCGCTCGAGCCCACGGCGGCGGCGGCGGCGGAGGCGTGGAAGCCGCCGGTGGAGCGCGTCGCCGGCGACAATCCGCGCGGCCGCCTGGCGGCGCTGCTGGCCCGGCGCATTCGCGACTGGCTCGACCGCGGCGAGGGGCTGGAGGCGCGCGGCCGGGCGGTGGAGCCCGGCGACATCATGGTCCTGGTGCGCCGGCGACATCATGGTCCTGGTGCGCCGGCGCGGCCCCTTCGTCGAGGAGCTGGTGCGCGCGCTGAAGGATCGAGGCGTGCCGGTGGCCGGGGTCGACCGCATGGTCCTGGGCGAGCAGCTGGCGGTCATGGACCTGGTCGCCTTGGGTGAATTCCTGCTGCTGCCGGAGGACGACCTGACCCTGGCGACGGTGCTCAAGGGCCCGCTCATCGGCTTGCGTGAGGAGGAGCTGTTCGACCTCGCCCATGGCCGCGAGGACAGCCTGTGGCGGGTGCTGACGCGACGGGCCGACGGCTCGCCCGTCTACGTCCACGCCCACGCATGGCTGGCGGCGCTGCGCGGCCGCGTCGACTTCGCACGCCCGTTCGAACTCTACGCCGAGCTCCTGAACCGAGGTGGGCGGCGGCGCCTGCTCGAGCGGCTGGGGCCCGAGGCCGACGACCCCATCGACGAGTTTCTGGCCCTGGCCCTGGCTTACGAGCGCACCAACACGCCGTCGCTGCAGGGCTTCCTGCATTGGCTCGCCGCCGGCAAGGCGGAGGTGAAGCGCGACCTGGACCAGGGCCGGGGCGCGGTGCGGGTGATGACCGTGCACGGAGCCAAGGGCCTGCAGGCGCCGATCGTGATCCTGCCCGACACCATGCAGGTGCCGCGGCCCACGGGCCCGACCCTGCTCTGGCCCGAGGACGGGGAGCTGGTGCTTTGGCCGCCCTACAAGGGCGACTGCGACGAGGCGGCGGCGGCGGCCTGGGCGGCGGCGGACGCCGTTCGCGACGACGAGTACCGCCGCCTGTTGTACGTGGCGATGACGCGGGCCGAGGACCGGCTCTATGTCTGCGGCTGGCGCACCCGCCAGGGGGTGCCCGCGGGTTGCTGGTACAATCTGGTGCGTGACGCCCTCACGCCGGTGGCGGCGGAAGTCGAGGAGCCGTTCCTGGCCGCGAGTGCTGGGCCGGAGTCCGCCAAGGTGCTGCGCCTGACCTCGGCGCAGCGCGCCGCCGCCGCCGCGCCTCCGGAAGCGCCGGCGCCGGCGGAGGAACCCCTGCCCGACTGGGCCGGCTCGCCACCGCCGCCGGAGCCAGCGCCGCCACGGCCCCTGGCGCCGTCGCGACCGGCGGGCGACGAGCCAACTGTGCGTTCGCCCCTGGGACCGGACCAGGGCCGGCGCTTCCGCCGCGGGCGCCTCATCCACCGCCTGCTGCAGACCGTGCCCGACCTGCCGCCGGCGGCGCGCGAGGACGCCTGCCACCGGTTCCTCGCCCGCGCCGTGCACGCCCTCACGCCCGACGAGCGGGCCGAGATCATGGCCGAGGTGCTGGCGGTGCTCGCGCAGCCGGCATTCGCCCCCCTGTTCGGCCCCGGCAGCCGGGCCGAGGTGCCCATCGTCGGCGCCTTGGGCGAGGGCGCGCCGGTGGTCTCGGGGCAGGTCGACCGGCTGGTGGTGGACGGCCCCGATGTGTGGATCGTCGACTACAAGAGCGACCGGCCGCCACCGTCCACGGTCGAGGAGACGCCAGCCATCTACCTGCGGCAGATGGCCGCCTACCGGGCCCTTCTTGCCCGTCTTTTTCCCGAAAAAACAATTACTTGTGCCTTGCTGTGGACGGATGGGCCACGCCTGATGCGGCTCGACGGCGGGCTCCTCGATGCCCACGCCCCGGGCCGGCCGGGGGCGGGTTCGGCTTGACACCCCCTGGCCGCGACTTAGATTCAAGGCGCCGCGCGAAACCCCGCGCCCGAGTCCCGGGCGCGGTCTCCACACAATCTAAGCAAGAGTTTCCGACGCGCACGATTAGCGAGGAACGCCATGGCCCTGATCAAAGTCAGCGACAACTCCTTCGAGGACGACGTGCTCCGGTCCGAGAAGCCGGTGCTGGTCGACTTTTGGGCCGAGTGGTGCGCGCCCTGCAAGCAAATCGGGCCGCATCTGGAGACGCTGGCGGAGGACATGGACGAGCAGGTGACCGTGGCCAAGCTCAACATCGACGACAATCCGCAGACGCCGACCAAGTACGGCGTGCGCGGCATTCCGACGCTCCTCTTGTTCAAGAACGGCCAGGTGGCGGCGATGAAGGTGGGCTCCCTGCCCAAGGGCCAGCTCTACGACTGGATCGAGTCGGTGGTGTGAGCCGGCGCGGTAGGTGCGCTGGCCAAAAGGTTTTCGGACAAATGCTTCCTGGAACCGTTTTTCTGCGCCAGGATTAGATCCGCTATTCGACCCGCCTTATTCCCCGTTAATCCCCAGCGGCGCGCCCGGCCATCGCCCTTTGGCGGGCAGTGGACCGCTTGTGCCCCGCCTCGTCGAACATGAAGGACAACAGCGCGTAGCGCGTGCCGCGCGTCACCTCCGTCGCCTCGTGCAACAGGTTGCAAGAAAAGATCACCGCCGCGCCGGTCGCCGGCTTGTAGCGGACATCGCCGAACTCGGGAAAATGTAGATAGCCGCCGGCGTAGTCCTCGGCGTTGAGGTTGAGGGTCATGGCGAAACGGCGGTGCGCGGTCTGCGGCGTGGTGTTGTCGCGGTGGACGTGGAAATATCCGCCCGGGTCCGCCTCGTAGCAGACGATCTTGTACTCCTCCACTCGGGTGATATTGGTCTGGAAGGCGCGCCGGATCTCCGGCAGCACCCGGCGTGCGACGGTGCCGCCGATGCGGTCCAGCAAATCGCGATCGACGACGTGGTGGTCGCGCCGGCGTTTGACGGCATAATTGGGCCCCTTGACCATCTTACCGTCGACCATGCGGAAGGTGCCCGACTCCTCGTTGCCACGCACCTGGTACTGCTCGATCAGGTAGACGCAGAACTCGCGCTCGAGCACGTCGGTGATGATCAACACCGGCGGGTGCAGGGCCAGAGTCTGGGGCTCGGGTCGCGCCGCGCCCGCCGCGTCGAGCGCCCGCGCCGCGAGGGGCGTGTCGCCGGTGGCGAAGCGCGCCAGCACGCGCGCGTTGGGGTCGAGCAGGAAGGCGGTCGTGAGGCCGCGTACCCCGTAGGCCGCCGCGATGCCGGCGCCATCGTCGAAGACCACGAAGCCGGCCTCGCCCAGCGCCGCCGCCGGCGCTACCAGCTCGCTCACAGGGTCGCCGCCGACCAGGAACAGGTGCGCCCCCGCCTCGGCAATATCCTTGGCGAGGGCGAGGACATGCTCGACTTCCGCCGCCGCCCGGGCGTGGGTCGGATAGAAGAAGACGACGATCGGCCCGCCCTTGACCTTGTCGTAGAGGCTGATGATGACGTCGCGGTGGTCGGGCAAGAAGAAGTTGGGCGCCCTATCGCCGCGGGCCAAGGGCCTGGCAGCCATTCTGTCGCTCCCTGCCGGTCATGGCGCATGTGCCGGGGCGGGCGCCGCGCCGCCAGCATTACCCATTCTGCGACAGAACCTCGCCCGCAAGATAGAGGGAGCCGCAGATGAGCACCCGGGCGGGTGCGGCCGCCCGGGCCCGGATCGACGCCAGCGCCGCACCGAGGTCGTCGGCCGGCGCCGCCTCCAGCCCCGCCCGCCGCGCCGCCGCGGCCGCCTCGGCGGCGCCGAAGGACGCTTCCTGCCCGGGCACGGCGACCGCCTCGAGCCCGGCCAAGTACGGCGCCAGGGGGACGAGGAAACCGACCGGGTCCTTGGTCCGCATCATGCCGAAGATCAGGTAGAGCGGGCTGTCGCGCCAGGCGCGCGCCTGCACCGCCAGGATGCGGCCGGCGCCCGGGTTGTGGCCGCCATCGACCCACAGCTCCCAGCCCCGTGGCAGGGTCTCCGGCAGCGGTCCGCGGCTGAGCGGCTGCAGCCGTCCGGGCCAGTCGACCGCGGCCAGGCCGTCGCGGATGTGGCGCTCGGAGACCGAGAAGCCCTCCAGGCGGTCGAGGCAGGCGATCGCCAGGGCCGCATTGTCGATCTGGTGGCGCCCGGCGAGGCCCGGCGGCGGCAACTCGAGACGCCGCGCCGCGCCGGCGTAAGCGAAGCCGTCCCCGCTC
>JAZFQY010000140.1:0-2913 GCA_036445355.1 Alphaproteobacteria bacterium | reverse complement strand
AGGTCGGGTTCGGCGTCCGCCAGGTGAACGACCGGCTCGAAAAGCTCGTCGCCGACATGGATTTCCGACTGCGCTCGCTGGAGCAGGGGACGACCACCACGCAGCAGGGCCTCGCCCCGGCCGAGGTCGCCGGCGCACCGCCCCAGTACCCGTCGGTGCGCGTGCTGGGCGCGGTCAACAAGCAGATTCTGGATCAGGTGCGGGCCGGCGGCGTCCAGCCGCCCGAGGAGCAGGTGGCCGTCGCACCCGTGCCCCAGGCCCCAGCGCCCGTGCCGCAGACGGCCCCGGCCCCGGCCCCGGTCCAGCAGCAGGGGCTGGCGGCATTGCAACCCGGTGCCCCGGCCGCCGAGGCGGCCGCTCCCCTGCCCAACGCGACGCCGGAGGCCCAGTACGAATTCGCATACGGCCTGCTCATTCGGCGCGATATCGCCAATGCCGAGAGCGCACTGTCGGAGTTCGTCGTCGCCCACCCGGATCATCCGCTGGCGGGCAACGCGCAGTACTGGCTGGGTGAGACCTTCTACGTGCGCGACGACTTCATGTCGGCGGCGCGCACCTTTGCCGAGGGCTACACCAGGTATCCGAAGAGCAACAAGGCGCCCGATAACCTGCTCAAGCTGGCGATGTCGTTGAATGCGCTCGGGCGCCAGGACGACGCCTGCATCACATTCAGCAAGCTCATCGACGAGTACCCCAACGCCACCGCCAGCATCCGTCGCCGCGCCGAACGCGAGCGCAGCCGCCTGATTTGTCCTTGAGCGGCGGCGCGGCGCCGCTCAGCGAGCACGAATTCGCCCGATTGATGGCGCCGATGGGGCCGTTCGAGCCGGCGCCGGCGCTTGCCGTCGCGGTTTCCGGCGGCAGCGACAGCCTCGCCCTGACCCTGCTCGCCGACGCCTGGGCGCGGGCGCGGGGCGGCGGCGTCCATGCCTTGACGGTGGAGCACGGACTCAGGCCGGAGTCGGCCGCCGAGGCGCGCCAGGTCCACGGCTGGCTCGCCTCCCACGACATCGCGCACGCAATACTGCCCTGGCGCGGCCCCAAGCCTACCAGGGCCCTGCAGGCGACGGCGCGGGCGGCGCGCTACGACCTGCTCGGCGGCTGGTGCCAGGCGCACGGGATCCTGCACCTCCTCCTCGCCCACCATCTCGAGGACCAGGCCGAGACGTTCCTCCTGCGCCTGGGCCGCGGCAGCGGCCTCGACGGATTGGCCGCCATGGCCGCCATTGCCGAGCGGCCGGGGGTGCGCCTGCTGCGGCCGCTGCTAAGCGTGCATCGGGCGCGGCTGGCAGCCACCCTGGCGCGTCGGGGCCAGGACTGGATCGAGGACCCGTCGAACCGGCGCGCCGACCAGGCCCGCGCCCGGCTGCGCGCCGCCTTGCCGGCGCTCGGGGCGGACGGGCTCGCGGTCGCCCGTCTGGCGGCGACGGCACAGGCCATGGGACGGGCAAGGGCGGTGCTGGAGGGGTCGGTTGCCGAGACGCTCGTCCGGGCGGCCTGGATCCACCCGGCGGGCTATGCCGAGCTGGCACCGGAGCCGCTCATGGATGTGCCGCCGGAGGTCGGGCTGCGCGCCCTCGGCCGCTGCCTGGCGGCGGTCGGCGGCGCCGCTTATCCGCCGCGCCTGGCAAGGCTCGAGCGCCTCCATGCCGCCATCGCCGGCGGACTGGAGCGGGCGCGCACCCTGGGCGGTTGCCGCATCGTTCGACACCGCGGACGGCTCCTGATCTGCCGCGAGCCGGCGGCGGCGCGCCAGGAAATCCGGCTCGTTCCTGGAGCCGGCGGGCGCTGGGACGGCCGGTTCGAGGTCGCGGTGGCGGCGAGCGCCCCGCGCGGCCTGACCCTCAGGTGCCTGGGCCGCGAGGGATGGCGGCGGATCGCCGATGCGGCGCCATGGATCGCCGCCGTGCCACCGCCGGCGCGGGCGGCGCTGCCCGCCGTGTGGCGCCTTGGCCGGCCGATCGGCGTGCCCGTTCGGAGCGACGGATTTCCGGGCGCCGAGGGCGGCGAGCCGGGCCCGGTCAGGCTGGTGTTCAAGCCACCGCGAGCGCTCGGCGAGGCGCGCTTCGCCATTGTTTCCGATGCATCCGCACCTTATCTGTAATATCATCGATGCCATGGCGCGACGGGCCGGAGGACGTGCCCGGGGCGGCGGCAGCCGCGGAGGCATGACATTGTGAACAATTTCGGCAAGAACCTTGCCTTGTGGGTCATCATCGCTTTGTTGATGGTGCTCCTGTTCAACCTGTTCCAGAGCTCCACCCAGCGTGGCGTCCAGCAGCAATGGGCCTACTCTAAGTTCCTCACCGAGCTCGACGCCGGCCAAGTCCGAGACGTCGCCATCCAGGGCCGGAACATATCCGGCCACCTCAACGACGGCGCCGCATTCGAAACCTACGCGCCCGAGGATCCGCTGCTGGTACAGCGCCTGACCGAGCGCGAGGTCGACTTCACCGCCTCGCCCAATGAGGAGAGCGTGCATCCGTTGCTGGCGATCTTCGTTCAGTGGCTGCCGTTCCTGATACTGATCGGCGTATGGGTGTTCTTCATGCGCCAGATGCAGTCGGGCGGCGGCCGCGCCATGGGCTTCGGCAAGTCGCGCGCCAAGCTGCTGACGGAAAAGGTGGGCCGCGTCACCTTTGACGACGTCGCCGGCATCGACGAGGCCAAGCAGGAGCTGGAGGAGGTGGTCGAGTTCCTGCGCGACCCGCAGAAGTTCCAGCGCCTCGGCGGCAAGATCCCCAAGGGCGTGCTCCTCATCGGCCCGCCGGGCACCGGCAAGACGCTGCTCGCGCGTGCCATCGCCGGCGAGGCCAACGTGCCGTTTTTCACCATCTCCGGCTCCGACTTCGTCGAGATGTTCGTCGGCGTCGGCGCCAGCCGCGTGCGCGACATGTTCGAGCAGGGCAAGAA